>JABFVX010000015.1 GCA_013362555.1 Mycobacteriaceae bacterium | reverse complement strand
AAACCCAGCTCAGTCGCCAGCTCGGCATTGTCAGGTGTGCGCCCGGACTGGGCATGGTTGTTGAGCGCCCGCGCGAGCGCGACAATGCGCTTTCGCTCCGCAGGCTCAAGGCCTGCGTAGGACGCTGTGTACAGCTCTCGCACCCTGAAGCTGCCACTGGCATGGGCGTGTGAGGTGAATCGACTCCTGGGCACATGGAGGCGGATCGCAGGCAGGAATACCGCGCGCACCTCCTGCACCACATCGTCCAACGGCATCGGCAATCCCAACCCCTGGATCGCCACCCGCCGGGCCAACGCGTCGTACTGCTCGGCGATCATCTCCACAAGCGCCGACTCCTGTTCCGACCCCACCACCGCGTCGATCAACGCCCAGAACATGTCGTCGGTCCGATGACCCGTATACAACGTCGGCTCCACCAAGAACTGCCGCACCGCGTCCCGCAACACCTGCCGCGGCATCCCCACCCGATCACGCAACTCCCGCAAGAACACCACACTCACCTGGCGACCCACCCACTGCGGCGGCAGCCCACGCGACTCCAATACCGCCGTTACCCAGTCCTGAGCCGATCCGAAGACCACCGGATCAGGCCAGTCCGCATCCACGTCCGCCGAATCCTGCGCAACCAAGCCGCCCCAGCCCGACGCCCGCAGCCGCGCGAACCGCCGATACCCGCCCTCCGACTCCAGATCAAGGAAGCTGGATGCCACGAACTCCGTGTCCTCTTGCACCGCGCCGTCCCCGACTACGAGATGCGCGCCGCGCTTGGTGAATTTCAGTCCCAGAATCACCTCGTCCAGTCCGATCGGGGTCCGATGCGTCAGATACGCCACCGCCTGCGTCACCCGCGGACGCGATGCCCCCAACACCGCAACCAACTCGTCGAGGTCGACGTCATGCCACACCACCGACTCGTCCGCCGACCGGAACCGCGCGTACCGGTCCACGGCCGCCACCAATGGGCGCAGCTCGACACTCACCTCCGGGAAACGCAACTCCCAGTACCAGCGGATCAACGCCTCCTGTGCCGCCACCACCGCCCAGCGTTCCGTCTGCCTGGTCAGCTCCGCCCGTGTGTACCCCCGCGCCGTCGACACGACCGCGGCCATAGCGCGATCCACCACGTTCGACAACGCCAGCCCCGGAACATGGTCGAGCAACCAATCCCACTGCCCGGCAACGGTCTGCGCGAACTCGCGGTACGACTCGGCGGCGCTGCGAGAGAAGATGTCCGCTTCCGCCGCCGAGCCCGGCCAGACACCGACCAGCTCCCACAAGAACTCACCCGACACCACATTGCGGTCAGTTCCCGACCCCACGAAGAACTTCTCCATCGCCGCCCGTACCGCCGCAGGGGCCAGACCCATCCCCAACGCGAAGCGCCGCCAGAAATCCAACGTAGCCGGCGTCGACCCGGTCTCGACCGTCCGCAACCACAGTTCCGAGACACCGAGGCGTTCTGCTGTGTCGGCGGTGGACAATCCCCACCGCAGCTTGGTCGCCAACAGCCACGACTGTGCGTCGTCGAAACGCGCCAGTTCCGCAGGCCCCCACTGCTCCCGCATCAACTCCCGAGCCGCTGCCTCCTCCTGTGAGCCGGGGGCAGCGCCGACCCACTGCCAGAACAGGTCGTCCACATACTCGCCACGATATGCGGGCGTTTCCACGTAGAACTTGCGCACCAGTGCCTCGATTGCATCCCAAGACAAACTCAAGCCCGCACAGAGACGTCGCAAGAAGTCGAGCGTTGGCTCGCGCCCGTTCACGACCGCGGCCAACGCTGGGGTAGACACGCCCATGCGCTCGGCCATTTCGGCTCTGGTCAGACCCCACCGCAGCATCGTCGCCGTCACCCAGCCGCCGGCGGTATCGAAATCCGCGAGTTCTGCCGCTCCCCACCGCGCCCGCATCAACTCCCGAACCGCGACCTCCTCCGCCGAACCCGGCAACGTGAGCACGAACTGCCAGAACAGCTAATATACGTACTCACCCTGATAGGACGGCGTTGCGAGGTAATACGTGCGCACGCCGTCCTCGATCGCCCGTCGGGACAGCGCCAAGCGTGCACCGAACTGCCGAAACAGGTCCAACTTGACAGGTCCAGGCTTCGTCTCAGCGCGATAGAGCACTTGATAGGTGACGTCCGCACGGCGCGCGGCGTCGACTCTGGTCAGCGCCAGTGCCTCTCGGGTCTCGACGAACCACGGCACGCCTGCGATAGCCGCCGGCTTGTAGGCCCCTTTCAGGTACTTGCGTGCCGCGGCGTCGAACGTCTCCTCGGAAAGGCCGAAACCGGCGCAGAATCGCCGCAAGAACTTCGAGGCGACGGGAACCCGACCGGATTCGACACCGATCAGCGTAGCTTCGGAACCGCCTGTCAGACTTGCCGTTCGCGCTCTGGTCAGGCCCCATCGCAATCGGGTCGCTTTCACCCAGTTCGCCCCCGTGTCGATGCGCTCGACCTGCGCCGCACCCCACTCGGCCCGCATCAACTCCCGAACGGCGGCCTCCTCCGCCGAACCCGGCAAGGTGGACACGAGCCGCCAGAACAGCTCGTCTACATACTCGCCCCGGTTGGCGGGCGAATTCAGGTAGTACTTGTGCACTGCGGCCTCGAGCACCGCCTGCGGCAGACCCAAAGCAAGGCCGAAACGGCGCAACACATCCAGATGTATTGCCGTCCCCCCGGTTTCGATGTTCTGCAACGCCCGAGAAGAGATTCCGATCCGCTCTGCTGCTGCAGTTTGGGTCAAGCCGAGGCCGTTGCGCACCACGGCCAGCCACCGCGCACCGTCCTCCGTCGCGCGCACCAGCGCCAGGCCTGCCGACGTCGGATCCGCATCCGTCGCATCGCCATCGTCGATGCGACCGGAGCGCCGAGGCGGGACCGCACCGTCGCGCGTCAGGGTGGAACCGGTGTCGAATCCGTCCAGGAACGCGAACTCCCCCAGCCACGCCGCTTCCGGATCCGCGGCCGCGTCCCCGCGCGACAACACAATCCCGGTCCGCACGCCCAACCGGGCGATGCCCGCAGGCAGATCCGACGGATCCAGTGCCGCCGCATGCAGGCCCGACCCGCGATCCGTCACCCGGACCACGCCGTCCGCGTCGGTATGCAGCAGGAACGCATGCCCGTCCGGCTCGCGTGCCGACGCCGAACCCGGACGGGACGCATTCACCAATACTGCATATTCGCCGCTGCCGCCCGCGGCCCGATCTCGGGCATGCTCTCCCCGCAGCCACTCCGCCGTGCCCGCCAGGCCCTCGAACTCGCGATGCTGTCCCTGCGCCATCACCGCCACCACGACCCGCGGAACACCCTCGCCGCCAAAAGAATCCAGCTCGGCCGGGTGGCTGACCCGATAGCCCAGCGCTGACGCGTCTTCCAGCGCCCACCGCACGCAGCGCTGGTCGAATGCCATCGGCACGTCATCACCGGCGGCGGACCCGAACAGCCCCGACTCCCGCAGCTCGGTCAAGGCGCTGGAAACGGTCTTTGCCTCGTCCGGCGCCAGCCGTTCCCCTGCCAGATATGCGAGAACCAGCTCCGCTGCCGACTGCGGGTTCGGCAGTGCCGACAATCCCGCCAGCAGGCGCGACATCAGCTCCGACCCCAAGTCTCGTGCTTCGTCCGCGACGGCGTCCATCCGCGCCAATGCCTCGGCCGCTGTGTCCGAAGCGCCCGCCACCTGCTCATGCAGCGTGCTCCGCGCGGCGTCCACGCGGTCCAAAGACCAGGACGAGTGGACCGCCAGATACTGCCGGTCCAACCGCCCTAGGTCCAGCGGCAATCCCCGTTCAGTCGCGAGCGCGGCATCGTCCGGCACCGAACCGGACTGGGCATGCTTGTTCAACGCCCGGGCGACCCGGGTCACACGCGGCTGGTCCGCGGGGTCGAGGCGTTCATAGGCCCGCTGGAAGAGCTTTCGGAGCCTGGCCATAGCGCTTGCTTCGGCAAGCGTGGTGAACCGTGCCTTCGGCACGTAGTTGCGGGCGGCGGAGAGGAACTCCGCGCGCACCTCTTGCAGTGTGTCGTCGGGGTGCATCGGCAACCCCAGCCAGCGCGAGGCCAGAGTCTTGGCATAGACGTCGTACTGCTCGGCGATCATCTCCATGATCGCCGACTCCCGCTCCGACCCCACCGCGGAATCGATCAACGCCCAGAACATCGCGTCGGTCCGATGACCCGAATACAACGTCGGCTCCACCAAGAACCACCGCACCGCATCCCGCAACACCTGCCGCGGCATCCCCACCCGGTCACGCAACTCCCGCAAGAACACCACACTCACCTGGCGACCCACCAGCTCCGGCGGCAGCCCATGCGACTCCAATACCGCCGTTACCCATTCCTGAGCCGACCCGAACACCGCGGGCTCAGGCCAGCCCGCCACCTCCTCCGCCGGCTCCGGGGGATTGTCCGAGTACGCCCGCCACCGGACGAAACGCCGATAGCCGCCCTCGACTTCCGGATCGGCCAGACTCCGCGCCACATAGTCGGTGTCCCACCGCACCGCGTTGTCACCTACCACCAGATCCGCACCGCGCTTGGTCAACTGGATGGCCAACGGCACCTCGTCCAGCGGCGAGGGCGTCCGCGAGCCCAGGTACGCCAAGGCCGCCGCCGCTCGCGACCACGAAAGGCCGAGCACCTCGACAAGCTCGTCCACCTCGACGCCGCGCCACGCCACCGCACCCGCCGACTGGAACCGCGCATAACGATCCACCGCCGCCACCACCGGACGCAGCTCGGCGCTCACGTCCGGAAAACGCAGCTCCCAGTACCACCGAACCATCGCCTCATGGGCCGCCCGAACCGCCCCGCGCTCGGAGTACCTTGCCCGCCGACTCTGCGGGTAACGCTCTATGTGGTTCTTGACCGCGGCCGTGCAACGATCCACCACTTCCGCGGCCGTCAGGTCAGGAACATGCTCGGCCAACCAACCCCACTGCTCGGCAACGGTTACGGCGATGTCCCCGTACACCTTGGCATTGCTGCGCCGCAGGATGTCTTCCTCGGCCGCCGAGCCGGGCCAGGCGCTTACCAACTCCCACAAGAGTTCCTTGACTACCACACGGTGATCGGTCGCGCGCCCGACGAAGAACTTCTCCATCGCCGGTTGGACCACCTCGAGCGGAACACCGAGACCCAAGGTAAAACGCTGCCAGAAGTCCAGGGTCGCCGACGATTTCCCGCTTTCTACTGCCGCCAGGTGCGATGCCGAAATTCCCGTGCGCTCCACGGCTTGGGCACGGGCAAGTCCCCACCGCCACCGGGTGGCCCGCACCCAAGGCCCGACAGCCTGGAAATGTGCGAGCTCCTGCTCGCCCCACTGCGTCCGCATCGACTCCTGGACCGCGGCTTCGGCATCCGAGCCGGGGATCGTGAAAACCAGCCGCCAGAACAGCTCGTCCACATGCTCGCCTTGATAGGCGGACGACTCCAGGTAGTACTTGCGCACCGCCGCTTCGACGACGTCCGGCGGCAAACCCAAACCCACGCCGAACCGCCGCAGGATGTACAAGGTCACTGCCGCGGCCTTGGTCTCGACGTCATACAGGGTGGTACTGGACAGGCCGGTCAGTTGTTCGGTTTGCTGCCGCGTCAATCCCCACCGCAGCCGAGTGGCCCGCACCCAATCTTGACCTTCGGCAATGTTGGCGAGCTCTTGCTCGCCCCACTGCGCCCGCATCGACTCCCTAATCGAAGCCTCCGCGGCTGAGCCCGGGACCGTGAACACGAACCGCCAGAACAGTTCGTCCACGTACTCACCCTGGTACGCCGATGATTCCAGGTAGTACTTGCGCACCACTGCGACGAAGACATCCGGCGGCAGATCCAAACCTGAACCGAACCGCCGCCAGAAATTCAGCCCGACCGGCTTGCTCAGAGCCTCGACCGCGTACACGGTGCTGTACGAGAGGCCTGCCAGTCCCGCGGTTTCCGCCAAGGTCAATCCCCACCGCAGGCGCGTCGCTTTCACCCACTCCCCGGCGATGTCGAAATGACCGAGCGCCACGCTCCACCGCGCCCGCATCAACTCCCGCACCGCGGTCTCTTCGGCCGAGCCCGGCATCGTGAAAACCAGCCGCCAGAACAGCTCGTCCACATGCTCGCCTTGATACGCGGCCGACTCCAGATAGTACTTCCGTACCGCGGCTTGGAGAACTGTGGACGGCAACCCGAATCGGATACCGAATGTCCGCAGGAAATCCAACGAGAGCTTCGTTCGTGCGCCTTCGACGGCGTACAGGACGGAAAGCGTTACCCCCAGCCGTTTCGCCGCGTCGGCTCTGGTCAGGCCCTGCATCTCCCGCACTGTCGCGAGCCACCGCGGGCCGTCGTCCACCTCCACCACCAAGGCCAGCAGGGCAGCCTCGGCATCCGGGGGAAGCGCGCCCGCGAATCCCGGCCGCTGCTCGCGGCCACGCTCCCAGTCGTCGTCCGGCGCGACCCGGTCCTCGAACGCGGCAAGGGTTTTCAGCAGGCGGCGGGTTTCCGGGTCGACTTCTTGGCCGTCGACCCCTACGAACAGGTCGTCGATTCCCGCGACGAACTGAGGATCGTCGCGGGTGACGGCCGCGGGCGCGGGCCGCCATGCGCGCAATGTAATGCCGTGGGTGGTGATCGCCGGGAAAAGCGGGCGGTCCGGGTGATAGCGCCGCGGCGTCGTCGTGGCGGGATCGCCGTCGTAGATCCACAGGTCGCCGAGTGCGTCGACGCTCAACACGTAAGCGTGCGCCTCGGGGCCTGCCATGGTCTCGAAGTACCGCTCGTTCACCAGGATCGCGGCGCTGCCGTCGCCGCCGGACTGCTTCGAGGCCTTGTGCAGTTGCTGCAGCCTCGTGGCCAGGGCGTACGCGCCGCCGCCGAGTCCGCCGAACCGCTCCCACTGCCCCCGGGCGAGAACAGACGCGAGCAGCGGGTCCGCGCCGCGGTGGTCGTCGAGATATGCGGGCAGCATGGGCTGTACGTCGTATCCGAGCATGTCGGCCCAGTTGAACGCGTGGACCATGCAGTCCACGGGCGCGGGGCCGGGTTCCGCGGTGTCCGGCGACAGGTCCATGAACACGAGCCATTGCTCGAACTCGTAGAACTGCGTGGCTCGCTCTCGAATACCGTCGATCGCGGCGGGATCGAGGTCGTGATCGCGGCGCAACTGATCCAGCGTCAATTCGAGCATGGCGGGCCGGAACGCGGCCACGTCGAGCACGTCGTACCGCAACGCGTCCTGCAGCAGGCGCACCAGTGCCTTCTCACGGGCGGCCAGCAATGGCGCGGAGGCCTGGTTCAGTTCGGTCGTGAGACGGACCAGTTCACGTCGGGCCTCGTCAAGCCGGCTTTCCAGCCGCGGGCCACCGGCTCGGCGGATGCGCTCGACCAACTCGGTCCGCCTGCGGAGCAGACCGCGCTGGTAAGCCACGATCTCGTCCCACGACCGCGGCACGGCAGGCGCAGCGGCCACAGCTGCGACATCGCCGTCCCACGATTCGAAATAGTCATGCTGTGAGGGCTGCGCGTGAATCAGCGTGTGGGTCAGCCGCAGCAATTCCGGCAGTTGATCCTGGTTTTCGACGGGATCGACCATGAAAGTGCTGTTCGCGGCGCCGACCGCGTCGATGAAGCCGGCGTACGGCCCTGTGCGCCCGTCGTAATACCCGGATCCGGTGAATTCCGCGGTGGCCACGAAATGGCCCTTCCCGGTGATCCACGTCTTGCGCGGCAGCACGTAGTCGCGGTCGGTGAGCATCAAGATCTTGGCGTTCGGGTCGCCCCGCCGAAGCTCGGCCACGGTGGCGGCCGCGTAGAAGTGGCGCAGCGCATGAACGTGGTTGTGGTCGTCCGAGTCCTCGCCCAGTCCGATCGGGACGACCGTGATGCCTTCGGCCCAGAGGGCCGCGACCAGTCGGCGGTACTCCGCACCCAATCCGGGCAGCGGAACGCCGTCCAGCGCAGGCGCTTCGGAGTCATGTCGCTTGTCGAGGGCCGGGTGCCAGCGCGCGTCGATCAGGACGCGGGCGACACCGAAGTCCTTGAGTTGCCGGGCTTGCGCGCCGAGCAGTTCGAGCGCGTCGAGATGGCCCGGCTTCATCCCGACCACCGCGACCATCCTGTCGCGGAACACGTCGCGCCACCGCAGGATCCGACGCTGTGCCACCGCATACGCTTCGGGAACCGGGTCCGGGAGAGCGTATCCGCGCGACGTGATTTCACCGTTCACGGCGTCGAGGGCCCGCATGAGGTCGTCGTGACGCAGCAGCAGCCGCAGGATCGTGCGCGCCCATCCCTCTTGTGCGTCGCTGCTCGGATGGCGGTGACCCGACTGTCGCGCCAGGCCCAGATCCCGAACACGGGCGCGGAGTTCAGCGATGAGCTCCTGTGGCGTCGGGATCGCGAGCAACGCGGCGCTGTCCGGGAACTGCCCGATCAGCACCGGTATTTGAGCGTAGGCGTCCATGCTGAGAAGCCTCAGGTACTGGCCGCGCCACAGTATCTCGTCGACGGACAGGCCGGCCAAGTCCTCGGGTTCCGCGGTCAGCAGCGGTGGTTGCGCAGCCGCCGCGAAGTCGTCAGTGTCCGCGACATCGTCGAGTACATCGTCGTCGAATGCACCGTCGTCGAGTACACCGTCGTCGAGCGCCTGCTCGTCGACGGATGCGGCCAGTCGGCCCGGGACGGCCGTGCGCAGCCGGTCGAAGAGTCCGGCCACCCGCCGGAGCGGGCCGCCGTCGAGTTCACGGCGGATGAGCCTGGCGAGCTCGGACGGGTCTATCGCCACGACCGCGCCGAACCGGGCTCGCAACGCGCTGTGCGCAGGCCCTTCCTGGTTCGCCGACAGCACCCAGCCGCCCGCGGCGGCGTCGAATTCCGATTGCACGATCACGGTGACGCCGGCGAAATTGTGGATGTAGTGGTGTCGGCTCGCGGTCGGATACTGGTCCGGCAGTGCGAACTCCCGCAATGCCAAGGCCGCGAGCACATGCGCCGGATGGTTCGCCGGAACTCGGTTGCGCTGCAACCATTCCACCGCCCGCCACGGAGCGTCGCGCCGCAGTCTCCCGTCCGCTCCGCGCAGAACGGTGGGCAGACGGTCGAGCCACTGCCCGAAACCCGCTCGGACGTCCCGGAATCCGAACAGCTCCAGGTAGGTGGCGAGCATCACTTCGTTCACGTCGCGGCCGGCCGGATGGCGATGGCCGCCTTCGACCGCACGGGCCTCGTGCTCCTGTGCCCCTTCGGCCGTGACAATGAGGTAGCTGATGGATCCGTTCTCGCCGTACCAGCTCATCTGCTGCGGACGCGCGTGGATCAGCCCGCGCAACGCGTCGAGCTGCCTGCCCGCCATCGCGGCGACCACCAAGCGCTCCTGCCCCGGCAGGCCGATCCACACGGCATAGGGGCCGAACGGCCGCATGGCCAATGGCTGGTCGCCCGCGGCGGCGGCCTCGCGCATCATGAAGTCGCGCAGCGCGACCCGAACCCGCGCGGCCTCGGACTCGCTGGCTGACGCCCCCGGGATCTCCCCGGAAATCCTTGCGGGGACCACGAAGCCGTCCGGCTTCGTGCCGAACTGGAAGTCCTCCCGGCGAGCTTGCTTGTCGCGGGCGTCCGGAACATCCGCGCCGGGCTCGCCGCTGCCGATCCGCCAGTCCGGGTCGCCGGGGCGCGCCAGCGCGATTGCGTGCACGGTCGCCGGGGCGCGCAGCGACGGGGGCAACGCTTCCGGGTCGAACGCCAGCTCCGCCATGTCTTCGCCGACCGCAAGGAACTTCGTCTGCGCGCCGTCGAAATAGGCAAGGAACACATCGCCTTTCGCGACGCCGCGCGGACGGACATTGACCAGGACGACCGCTTTCCCGTCCGGGCTGCGGCGACTCATCTCGGTCAGCATCGCCTGCACTCCGGCGTAGCCGTCCGGAAGGTACCGGTGCTGTGCCAAGGCGTGGAACGAGATGGTCGCGCGCGGCATGCCGCCCTCGTCGATCACGTCCGTCATGACCTCGTCGGCGGGCACGTCCACCAGGCAGCCCAGGTCCTGGGCGACCGTCAGCGCCCGCACGGCGCACAGCGGGTCCACCCGCTCGGCGGGCAGCGGCAGCGCACCCAGGTCGCCGGTGAACGGCAGGTGGTGTTCCGGCGGGGTGTAGATAGCCCGCGAGCCGTCGGGCTTGTAGATCGGCGCGGTCGGGCTGCCCCAGGGGTCGATGCCGATGCCGTGGGTGGCGACCAACGTGGCGGGCGCCACGTGCGGATTCCACGGGCCGATATATCGGCCCGCGAAATCGAGCATCAACAGCTTGGCGGTGCGGCGCCCGTTCGGCAGGGTGACCGGGTGGTTCACCACCAGGTACGGCTGGGCTTCCAGCCTGCCGTCGGGGCCTTCGTGCGTTTCCAGGACCACGAACCCACTGCCCGCGTTGCGCATCCTGACTTCGTGCGGAATGTCCTCGTAGGACGAGTACTCCCGGTACTCGCCGCCCGCCAGCAGTCTGCGGGCCAGCTCCAGCCTGCCGGATCTGCCGGGCATCGGCGGCTGCTGCGCGGGGCCGAAGCCCAGGAACTCCCGGTGCCCGTTGAATGCGAAGGCCAGGGCGGTCGAATCCAACCCCTCGACTCCCACCGGGAAATCGGGCCAGGCGAAGACCGGCTTGCCGCCACGGACGTCGAACCAGTAGGCGTTGGCGCTCATGCCCACCAGCGGTCCGCCCAAACCGTCACGCTGCTTGGGCAATTCGTACAGCGCACTGCCTTCGACGACATCCGGACGCAGCGCGTCGGCAGGCAACCGCTCCACGGCGTCCTGCCACGTCGCGTGATCGTCGAGGATTCGCTTGACCCACCCGGCCCGGCGCCGGCCGACGAGCAACGCATCGTCGGTCGCCTGCTCGAACGCATCGACGTCCGCCCGCAGTTGCGCGATCCGCTCCGCGCCGACTCCGAGGCTCGCCAGTTCCGTCAACACCTCGAACCGGCGCGCGGCGAGATCCTCCGGAGTGATTCGGTCCGGTTCCGCGCCTGCCTCCGCCAGCGCCACCCGCAAGGTCGTGCGCACCAGCGTGTACGCCTGTGCCCGCGCGAGCTCGTCGTCGATCTGCGCGCGATACACGTCGACCGCACCGAGTTCCAAGTCCCGCAACCACAGGAGCGCTTGGTTCAGGGCCCGCTCGCTGTCCAGTTCGACGAACTTCGGCCGCATGGCCTCCAGGCCGGCGCGGACCGCCGCCACGGTGAAACCGGTGGCGTTCGGGTCCAGCCACGCCAACCCGAATCGGCCCGCCATCTCATCGAGACGGTCAGCGAAAGGCGCGAACGGTCGGGTGTGCTCTTCCCAACCGACACCCGGATTGAAGCCGGAGGCGTTGTCGATCAAGTACAGGCGCTTCATGAAGTCGAACATCACGTTGGCGCGGTGCCTGTCCCGGTGCCGGGAACCGCCGTCGAACAGTGCGGCCAGCCGGCCGGCGAGTGTGTCGGCGAAGATCGACGCGAACAGGGTGTGGGCGAAGAGCTGCCGCCCCTGGATGTCGGTGTGCGCATGCGGGAACGCTTCGAAACCGGCGGGAATCGCGGCATCGCCGGTTTCGCCCCGGACGTAGGCCATGTACACCGTCTTGCCGACCCGGACGGTCTCCGGCACGGTCACCTCGAACAGCGGCGACGTCAGCCACGCCAGCTCCTCGGCCTTGGCGTCGGCCTCGGTCAAACACTGCTTGCGGATGACTTCCAGACCGTTGGGGAAACGCAGGAGTTCGACTCCGCCGGCCCCGCCGATCTTCGGCTTCTGGATCTGGCGGGTCTTCGGCTCGACTTCCTCATCGAACGCGCCTGCCGCGGTCAATCGCTCGAATAGCGAGCGCCGCGGGCGGGACTGCCGCGTCGGGGCGACCCAGTCCGCGGGAACGTTCGCCAATCGGCCCAGCAGGTGTTCGATCACCCGGACCTGTCCGTCGACCAGATCCTTTTCCCGTGCCTGCCAGAACTCGATGAGCCGTTCGTCCGCGCCTCGACCGAGCAGCTCGGCGTAGCGCTCCGTGCGCCGACGCGACGTCGACTCCTGCTCGGAGAGCAGCTCGGAGAGCATCACCCGCAGCTGTGCGGGTGTCGTGCCCGCGGGCACCGGGACGCCGAGGCGGCGCACGCCGGTGCGCACCTGCTCGACGATCGCATCCGTCCGCCGGGCGGCCACGGCCTCATCCCAGCGCCCGGACCCGTCCGCGCCCGCGGACCGGCCGTGCAGGCCGGTGCTCGTCGGCGGCCGCGGGCCCGCCGTGCCCGCGGACCGGTACGCGAACGCCTCGCGCCGCTGCCGCAAGGTGGTGTCCGCGTCGCCGGGAGCCACCCGGATGCCGTGCCCGATCTCCAGGTCAGCCAGTTCGGCGGGCAAGTCGCCTGGCCGGACCACCTCGTCGATACCGAGAAGCGGGTCGATCAAACGGATCTCGGTCCCCGTGTGCACCAGCAGGAACGCATGGCCGTCGGCCTCGCCTGCTGCGACTTCGCCCAGCCGCTTGGCGTTCACCAGGATCGCGGCTTTGCCGCTGCCGCCGCGGCGCTTCGCCGCCGCGCTCAGCTGGGTCAGCTCGACGTACATCTCGGCGAGGCCACCCGCGTAGGGAGCGTGCTGCCCGCCCGCCAAATAGGCGATCGCCGTCGGTGGCACACCATCGGGGCCGATGTTCGCCAACTCCTGTGTCGGCGGCAAGTCCACCTGGAATCCCCGGGCTTTCAGCGCCCGCAGCACATCGACCACGCAATGTCCCGGAATGCGCTCGGGGACCGCACCGGCGGCTGCGCGGCCGGGCATGATCGTCGGATGGCCCGCCCGCGCCCCGCGGAGTCGCTCAACCTGGGCCGCCGCGAACCGATATTCGCGATCCGCGGCTTCGAGGGTAGCTTCCAGCCCGGGGTCGGGTCGACCGAGCATCTCGAGGAGAGCCCCTGCGATCGGCAACCGGTCTCGCTGCAGCCGAAGTTGATCGCGGGTGATCACGACCGGGAGCATCAGTTGGTTCAGCCTCAGGCTGACCTGGTGGAACTCGGCGAGGGCAGCGCGCAGATGCGCAGCCGCCCGGGGCGCTTGCGCCGGTCCGCCCGCGGCCGCGGCGAGAACTGCTTCCCGGTCGTCCGGCCGCAGGCGCATCAATGTGAAGGCGTCGATGTCAAGCGCTTCGGCCGGCTCGGTGATGCGGGCGGCGACCTCGTCCCGCCGGGGAACCAGCTCGAGATAGCGGTCGACCAAGCGCACGAGCTCGGCGCGGACTTCTTCCGGTGTGCCCGAGATGGGCTTGTGCCTGCTCAAGCTCCGGTCGTCGATCACCTCGCCCAGGTGCGCGTGCCGACCGGAGGCCGACAGGTGCACGACCTCGCCGATGTGGTGGTCGCGACTCAGATCGCCACCGCAGATGCGGTCAAGATGGCTGTCGACCACAAAGGTTTCGTCGGATATGCCCAAGGCCGCCGCGACGCGGCTGTAGTCGCCGTACTCCTCCGGGTGTCCGAGCTGCCCGACCAACCGAACGGTAGATGTCCGGTAGCCACGGTCGCGGAGCTGCTTGTGCAGCCACTGGTCCTGGTGCTCTTCCAGTTCCAGGTGCAGCGCACCGACCAGCAGGATCGTTTTCGAACCCGCGCCCGCCTCGATCATCTCGGCGACTCGGTCGGTCATGTACAGGTCACGGGCGCTGGACGACATGCCGTCGATCAATCGCGACAGCGCGAGGTCGAACGCCACGACCGCGATCCCGTGCTGGGCCAGCCCCTCTACCAGGCGACGGTAAACCTGGCTGGCGAAAAGGCTCGGACCGCAGGGCATGCCCGCGAGGTCGACGACCTCCCGGGCATTGAGCGCGTCGACCTGGGGATACCACGGCATCTCGAGGCCGAATGTCCGGAAGCCCTGCGCGGCCAGCACCGGGGCCATCCCCAGCAGGAAGTCCACGACCGCGTCGTGGCCGTGCTGTTCGCCGAGCAGCAGGAGGTCGCTGTCGCCGAGCAGCTCGACGAAGTCGACCGGCCTGCGGTTCTCGACCGCGAGCACCGCCGCGGCACTGACCTCACAATGTCCTTGCCCGGGCACCGCGACGGTAACCGTGTTCCGGAATGGCAATCCCGGCTCGGCGTCCGATTCCGCCGGCGCCACATGATTGCCGTTGCGGTCGAAGAACGCGGCGCGGATGCCCCACGACCTCGCGTCCACCGCAGGCTCGAACGTCTTCGCGACCCGGCCGTCCACTTCGATCTCGACGACTCGCTCCCGGCCCGGCCCGCCGACCTTGACCAGCCGATAGGAACGCTGGTGGCCGGGCCGCCTGCCGGTCTCGAAAACTACTGCGCTGGAACCGGACTCCATCGACGCGAAATACTGCAAGTAGGTCAGGCGGGTCTCGACCCGCGCCAGGTCGTCCACCTCGCCACCGGCGCGATCCAGCACCGCCTGGTCGGTCTGCCGCAACAGGGCCAGGGCCTGGGGATGGTCGGCCAGCTCTGGGACATGCTCCAACAAGGTGTTGCGGATCCATGGGTCGGCAGCGCGGATGACGCCCGCGACCTCGTCGGCGTCGCTGACCGACGCGTAGCCGACGTGCAGTCCGAGCCCGGGTCGCTCCGGGTTCGAGGGGTTGAGGATGGTGTCCAGGCCGGTGATGCGGGTGTACTCGACTACCCGGCCGCGGATCTCGGCCACGGCCTCGTCCACCAGGGCAGCATCGGCTTCGCCGACCACCGCGGCGGCGAACCGGTCGCCTGCGGTGCGCATGGGGATGACCGTGACTCCGATCCGTTCCAACACCGTGCGGAAGATGTCGGTGATGGCACGGTAGTGGCCGTTCGCGACCTCGGCCCGGTTCTTCGCGTACTTGTTGAGCCCGGACAGGTTGATCAACTCGGCCATGACCAGGAAAGCAGGCTGGCCCGTCTCGGCCGCCCATGCCATCAACAGTTCGAGTTCGTCTGTCTTGAAACCGGATTCGCGCGCGTCGTAGTACCTGCTGAGCTCGTCGCGCAGGGGCGCTTGGTACAGCTGGGTGAACTGTCTCAGGTCCGTGCCGCTGATCCGCGCCGCTTTGGCGAGAAAGGCGTCGAACCGGACCTGTTCGGGTTGCGGGTACAGCGTCAGCGGGCCCGCGGGCGGTGCGCCTGCGCCGCTGTCCACAGGCTCCGGCGCGACGGTCCCGACCGGCTCGGCCGCCTGTCCTGGATCCGCGGCGACATCGACTCCGCCCCTTCGACTCTTGCTGATGTCGACGCCGAGGTCGGCGGCATCGAAGATGCCGTGGACCGCGATGCCGGGCAGGATCTGGGCGTAGCCGAGATGCAGCCCCACACCGTTGTAGGCCGGATCCGAGAGGTGGTTCGGGTGCGGGATGTCGGATAGGCCGTTCTGGCGGGCGTATTCGAGCGCGCGCTCACGAAGGGCGGCGACCAGGGCGGACATTTCTTCCGCCGTGATTCGACCCACGACGACCGCGCCGAGCTCGTCGCCGCCGAGGCGCATCGGCACGACCGAGGCGCCGGACGATTCCAGGACCTCCCGGAAGATCGCCGCCAACGCCGCGAAATGGCGGTTGGCCTCGGCCCTGGTTGGGAACACCCAGTTCAGCCCACGCAGGTTGGCGACATCACCGGAGACGAAGAAGGCGTTGTCCTCGCTGGAGCCGACGTGGAACTGTGCGCGCACGACCTCGCGGGTCTTGAAACCGGAAACGCGGCCTTCGTAGAACGACGTGGTGTCGTCGATCGCGAGGGGCTTGTACAGCGCGTCGGCTAGCGCTTCCGGCGTCAGGTCGGTCGGGTTCAGTCCGGCGAGGGCCTCTTGGAACTCGCGCCAGGCGCGGTCGTCCGGCGACGGGAACTCGTCGGACCACGGCTGTCCCAGGGCGAGCTGTCTGCGCGCGAGGCTGCTTTCGCCCGCAAACCGGGTGAGCGGCAGGAAGCTGGATTCCACGTCGGCGGGCTGGAGGTGCGGCTTGAACTCCGATACCGGCTCGGTCGCGGCGCCGTGGTACTTCCAGTAGGTGTCGCCGATGCGCTCCACAAGGTAGATCCGCAGGCTCCCGTCCACGTGGCGGTCGATCACGAGTGCGCCTTGCCGGTGGCCGAGCGACTGCGCCATGGCGGCGTGGTCGGCGTCGACCCGGCGAGCGCCGGTGAGCCAGGTCGCGGCCAGCGGCAGATGCGGGCGATCCGGCTCTCGGATCAGGGCATTCGGCACTTGCACGTCGTAGCCGCGGTCACGCGCTGCGCGCAGCGCCCGCACGAGGTCACCGTCACCATCGAGGGGCGGGCGCGACGGTGCGGGCGGCGCGACGGACATGCTCGACGGCACGCTCTGGAGGGGCCGGGACACCGCGTGGCGCAGCCCGGCGATGCGTGCGGCCGCGCGCTCGGCCCGAGCCGGGTCTTCGTCGAGAACCGCTATGGCGCGCTGCAATTCGGCGGCCAACAGCTCTTGGCGCAGCGTGACCAGATCATCGGGTGCGGCCTCGCCCGGGCGGCCGAGCGCCGCGCGCCCGGTGACTTCGACCATGGTGATGACCCAGACGCCGTCCTCGTCCAGGGATCTCGACGTGACCTGGAAACGCGTGCCCGGGGCGAACATCACCTCGAGTTCGCCGGACTTCGCGGCGACGGCTCTGATGTCCGCGCCGGTTTCCGAGGTGATCTCGAAGCGAACGTTTCGCCCGCCCAGCGGCTTGACCGCGTCCGCGCTCGTGAACGCGTCTTCGGTCACCACCTCGCCCGGTTCATAGCGAGCCAGGACGGCGGCCAGTTCGCCATCGGGAACGTGGATTCCACGCCGAGCCGGGCCGGTGTGGCGCGGCATGAGCGCCAGGCCGAGAGCCATCACGTCGACCCACACTTGCTGGGCGTGCGACAACGGCCTGCCCTCGCGCAGGAGCTCGTTGACGACCTTGTGGTCTTCGCGCCGCCTGCCTGTCAGGTCGTGGGTGTAGGCGCGGGTCGCGACCAACGCTTCGATCGGAACACGGCGCAGCTCGGGATGATTCGGCAGGACATGCTCGCGGATGTAGCGGGCCTCCGCCGCGTAGTCGTAACCGAGCGATTCGTACAGGCGCGGGAACGCGCGCAGAGCCAGCACCGCGCGCACCGGCTCGAAGCCGCCGAGCACCGCCGTCAGGTCGCGGTGCAGCGCCGGATGCAGCTCGCCCGCGGCCGCCAACGCGGCCAGCTGCGACCTGCTCACCCACCTGGCGCCCTGGAGCTCCCCGGCGGCAGGCGTCAGGTCGAACTGGGCGGGCACATCCACCGCGAAGGTCGTGTAGCGCCTGCCGTGCTTCCCGACGGCCACGTGCGAGCCCGCGCTCGTCATACTGCTCAGCACCGCCTGGTCGATGCCGAGCTCTTCGCTCAGCTCCCGCGCCGCACCCTGCGCCGGGGTCTCACGCGAGGCCAGCGCCCCGCCGGGCAACTGCCATACGCCCGTGACGGTCTGCACGATCAGGAACTGCTCCCGCTCGCCATCCGGCAGATCGGGGTCGATGTAGCGGATCAGTGCGCCCGCGGCGTCGTAGTCGCCCCAGACGCCGTCGGCGACGTAGCGGTCGCCCGAGTCACCCTGATCGTCGGAGATCGTGAACGGGTATCGGTCGTCCACCCGGTATTGCCGAGTGCTGACGGGCTGCCCGCTGAGAACAGCGTTGCGCAAGCGGGCTTCGGCGGAATCCGGGGCCGGGTCGTGAACGTCGTTGAGCAGGTCGGCGTCGGCGACGTCCATGCCCGCCGCGGCGGCCGAACGCCTGCCTTCGCCCGAGTTCTCCACGGCCAGTGCGCGATCGGGAGCAATACCGAGCCGCCACGCTGCTTCGAGGTAGGGGTCCGGCTGCGGCTTGGTGCGCCGGGTGTGGTCGGCGGCCACAATTCGCCGAGGGGCTGCCAGTGCGCCGCGCTCGATCGCGTCCAGAATGAAAACCGCTGCTGCTCTGGACAATTCGATCCGGCGACGCGACGAGGTAGCCGGGTCGTCGAGTTCCGCGAGCTCCGCCCGGCCCACATGCGCTGACACGTCCGGCAAGAACTCGACGAGTTCCGGCCAGAACAGCGTGCGCAGCCGCGGGTACAGCACCATCAACTGGGCGACCCGGGTGAAGGAATTCTTGGTGACCAGTGCGGTCGGGACCCCGTCGGTGGCGAGCTGTGCGGCATAGCGCAGTGCGGGCTCGAAGAACTCCAAGTCGACGACCTGGTCTTCCAGCAGTTCGCTGATCAGCGTGCCGTCCAGGTCGAAGAACACCCCGTCGAAGGTCTTGTCGCCGAAGACCGCCCGCGACTTCACCTCGGTGTGGAGCGAATCCTGTTCGTCGGGCGCGAGTTTGATCATGATCAGCGCCGCCCCGTCGCCGTCGGCATTCGGGAACTCGCGGATCTGCCACGCCACGACGCGCGGGTGCGCGAGCAGGTAGGCCTCCCACTCGGCACGCGAATAGTTGTAGAACTCGCCCATCTGCGCGCCGACGACGGTGTACTCGCGGGAGGCGTTGATCAGCCCGTCCACGGCTTGCCACGCGACCGCCGGGTCCGCCGACAGGGCGTCGTGGACGAACATGCCCGCGGCCACCCCCGCGCGCCGGGGCGGCGCGGGCACGGGACCGCCTGGTTCCCGCGGCGCAAAATCCATGACATTGCGTTGCACGGCGCCGCCGCCCGCGGCCACGGCCGCCGCAATCGCGCCGTGGAACGCCTGCGCCGATTCCGGGTAGTGCCGCGCGCCGGATTCGGCCACGGCCTCCTCGAATGGCCGCATCGGGCGCCAGGTGTCGACGACGCGCTCGACACCGAACTTGTCCGCGGTGCGGTAGCCGCCCTGTGCCGAGCGGTCCAGCGTCGCCGCGACGCGGTCCAGCTCTACCGGACTGGCCTCGTTGACCAGCCTGGTCAGCCCGAGGCCGGCCGGCGCGAGGAACGGCGCCAGCGCCAGCAGCGCGGCCGGGTTCGGTCCGACGAACTCCAGCGCGTCGTTCAGCGCGCGGTCGACGTCGGAGAGCTCCTGCGGGAATCGGCCCGGCACCCAATGCCCGGTCCCGTCCGGCAGCTCCTCCCAGAAGCCGTCCGTGCGATAGCCGAACTCGTTGCGCAGGTTGTATTCGTCCGGATCGGCGGCGGGAGTCCACGGCATCAAGTCCTCCAGGGACCCGATCGTGTCGACGGCGTCCGCGCGCAAGTCCCGATACCACTCCACCAGCCGGTACGGATCGGGCGAGCCGGTGACCAGAAGCGCCGCCGCTTCCAGGACACGCAGCGAATCCGGCTCGCCGTCCGGTGACTCCACCGCGGCGGTCCGGGCCAGCTCCAGCAGCCGAGCCACGTCGCCCAGCAGCAGTTGCCGATCGGCTCCGCGCTCGTACTCGTCGAACAGGCCGTACCCGTCGGCCGCGAGCGCGGCCGACAGCAGCGCAGCTACCGGGTCGTCCGCTGCGGCGCCGTGCGGGGCGAGCGTTTCGGCGGCGAACCACGCCAGGTCCTCGGCACTGACCGGATGCGTCGATTCCACCGCCAGCCAGGCCCTGACCTGTTCGAACACGACAGCGAGCACCCGGTCCCGCACGGCGTCGGAGGGCCACGGCCCGCCGTCTCCCGCCTGCCGGTCCCAGGACGGGAGCTCGCCCGCGATCTCGGCGGGCGGGCGGAAGCCGTCCAGCTTGCGGTGGTAGGCGAAGTCTTCCCGCCGCCGCGCCTTGCTCCGCTGGTCGGGAGTGTCGTCGCGCATGCGCCAGTCGGGGTCGGCGGGCCTGCCGGTGTCGGGGTCGGCGAGGCGGGCCAGCCTGATCCCGTTCACCTGTTTGGGATCACGCAGGGGTGCGGGCAGGTTCCCCGCGGCGAGGTCGACCGTGGCCGACTCCGGGCCGACCGCGCGGAACGTCATCTCCACGCCGTCGGTGTAGGCGATGACCACATCGGCCTTGAAGGCGCCCTTCGGCATAATGCTGAGCAGGATTGCGGCGACGCCGTCCGGCGACCGCTCGCTCATGCGGGCCAGCTCGGCCACGACCTCGTCGTAACCGCCCGGGAAGTACTCGTGCTGGCCGGCGGCGTAGTACGAGAGCGCCGCGCGCGGCATGCCGTGCTCGGCGGGGTTCTCCGCGGACAGCATCGCCGCCACCGCGTCGGCGTCCGGCACGTCGACCAGGAATCCCGCGCTCTCAGCCGCCGCCAAACCCCGCACGGCGCACAGCGGATCGGCCTCAACGGGGGCTTCGTACACCTGGAACCAGGCGGTGATGTCGCCGTCCGCGGTGCGGAACCAGCCGTCCGCGTCGGTTGTCTTCGCGCCGATCTCGGCCCCGTAGCCGCCGTCGAAGAAGCTGCTGAGATCGACCTCGAAGTCGTCGTCGGCATCGAGGTCGAAAGCGTCCAGGTCGAATTCCGGGGCTTCCTGCGGCTCCGGCTCGACCACCGCCTCCGCGGGGGCGCGCACCGGGCGCACACCGTCCGGATGCGGTGGCGGCGGCTCGGACTCGACCGAGTTCGGGCGGCTGTCGACCGGATGCGGCGGGTTGGTGACTCGCACCTCCAGCACCCGCTGCCCCGGCCTGCCCGCGTTGTGCACCACCATGCGCGCGCTGACCGGGCTGTCCGGGTGGGTGTACCCCAGCCCGTTGGTGAGGACTTCGCTGAATACGACGACGATGTCGTCGATCAGCCGCTCCGGCCAGCCTTGGGCGCGCAGCCAATCCGTCAGGGCCGTGCGCTGCGTCGACACCTGCGACATCCGCGGAGTCCGGGGGTCTTCGTCGCGCGGCCCGAACCGCCCCGGCAGGCCCTCCGGGATCACCTCGTTTGCCGTCGCTGCCTCGAACCGGGCCAGTTCCGCCGGGTCGGTGATCTGAGCATGCCTGCCCAGATCGCGGAATTCCAGGGTGTCCGCGCGGTACCACGCCACCAGTCGGTCGATCTCGGGCGCGCCCGTTACCCGCTGGGCCAGCGTCTCCAGTGTCCGCCATGGATCACCTTGCGGTCCAGCGATATTCCAGTCGGTCGCCAACTGCCGCAGTGCGGCCACATCACGCACCAGCCGCTGGCGGTCGACACTGGTCGGCACCGCGTCCATCAGGTTGTACCGATCGATGATCCGCACCGCGTCGAGCAGGGCGGGCAGATCCTGCGCGCCGAGCACCCGGCCCGCGAAGGCGCGGACGTCGTCGGCGCGCAGCGGGGCGGCGGGGTCCAGGGCGGCCCACTCCCGGACGAGTCCGCTCACCCGGTGGAATACCCGCTGCCGCACCGTGTCGGCAGGCCACGGCCAGCCGCTGTCCGCGTTCGTACGACTCAGGACGGTGTAATCGGCGCTGACCGACGGCGGGTCGACCCGAACGCCGTCCGCGTCGTAGAAGGCGGCCGCGGTGACGGTGTCGGGCTGGTGCGCAAGCGGGTCGAAAACCCGCACGTGCATCGTCTGCTCGTCGTACTCGAGCAGCATCCCGTCGACCTTCATGACCCGGTACCGGCGGCTCACCCCGCCCACGAGGTCTTCGGCGACGGCGATCGCACCCTCGCGGAGATGTTCGAACCGCAGTCCGTACACGTGGCGACTCACCAGCCGCACCCCGGCCTGCGACCGCAATTCGCTGTCCGACACGGCCAGTACCGCGGGCCGGTCCGCGTCGTCCGGGTTGAGCAGCCACCGCAGCAGTCGTTCCCGGGCCTGCAAGCCCGCCAGGACTTCCACGTCGATCCGGAGTTTCGTCACGGCCTGGGACGGATCCTTGGCGGAAATGCCGCGCAGTCCGCCGCGAATCTCGTCGATCAGCGAATACTCGCCCGGCAGTGGCAGATTCGCCTCCGCCGCCGCGTCGACCACTTCACCTGCCAACCATTCACGCAGTCGCTGCACCTGGCGGAGCTGCCTGCGCAGGCGGGCGGCGCCGCCGTCGGGCAGCGGCGCCATGTTCTCGGGTGGACGGACGGTCCGCGCGCCCGCGCCGACCAACGGCGCCGCCAGCCACGCGTCCACAATGGCCTGTTTCGGCGCACTGGACACCATGCCGGTGAGCTCATACTCGAAGATGGCGTCGACGACGGCCTCTTCCGGATCGAGCAGGCCCTCGCGGAAGCTCGCGCCGCTCAGTCCGGCCCGAATCCACTCCGGCGCGGTCTGACGCGCCCGCACCGAGGCCGGCTCGCTCCCGTAGGCGTCGCCCAGGATGTGGGCCAGGCCGTCGCGGACCGCGTATCCCTTGTCGGCGTCTTCGGCGTGAATGGCCTCGTGCATGAGCGCGTCGAACATCGGGCGGCCGGTGCCGCGCGGCCGGAAGCCGAGGTGGTCCGGTCGGTCGGCGACGTCGGCCATGGCCACGCCCGTGGCCGCCCCGAGGAAGGCGCTGCGCTGCGCGGCCGCGAACAGCTCGGGATTGACGGCGTAGCGCCGATTCACCAGCAGGACGTGACTGCCGTCCGGCAACGCTACATGCCGCGACATGCTCGGGTCGTCCGGCGCGAAATCCGCCACCCGGATCGCGCGAATCCAGGCCCGCGGATGCCTGCGCGACCAGATCTCGACGAACCTCGCGACATCGCGAACCGCCTCGACACCGATCCGCCGGTCGTCGAGCCCGTGGAACTCGATGCCGCGCGTCCGCTCATCACCGTCGTCGCCGACGAATCGGGTGGTGCTGACCGGCTGCCCGGCGTAAAGCGTTTCGCGCAGCCGAGATTCGGCCGAGTCCCGGGTAACGACGGGATAGTTGAGCCGGACGGCGTCGACGTAGGCCATGCCCGCCGCGGTGGCCGAGTCGCGGCCGTCGGCGGAGTCCTCGACGGCCAAGCCGCGGGCCGGGTCGATGCCGAGCCGCCGCGCCCCTTCCTGGAACGGATCCGGCTGGGGCTTGGTCGCCTCGGCGTGCTCGCGCGCCACGATGCGGACCGGGGCGGCCACAGCGCCTTCGTCGATGGCGTGTTGCAGGAACGCGCCTGCTTCCTCGGCCAATTCGGCCCGCCGCGGCGACGGCGTCACCGGATCCGTGAGTTCGTCGAACCGCTCCTGCCCGAGGTGTGCTGCGACCTCGGGCAGGTAAGCGTCCAGTTCCGGCCAGAACAGCTCCCGCAACTCGGGGTGGGTGAACATCATCTGCCGGACGTGGGTGAAGGTGCGCGCGGTCACCAGCGCGATCGGCACCCCCTCGGCCCGAAGCCGCTGCGCGAACAGCAGCGTCGGCGCTATGAACTCGAGGTCTACCAGCTCCGCCGCCAGCAACTGCCGCGTGGCTTCGACGATCCGCTGCCACTCGGCCCGAGCTTCCGCACCGGTGTAGCCCTTTTCGGCGAGGAGCTGTTCGACGGCCGCACCCCAGTTGCGGACTTGCCCCCGCAACTCGAGTACTCGCTCGCCGTCGGCTCCGCCCAGGAATGCGGCAAGCGTCGCGAAGTAGTCTTGTTCCCAAATCAGCGTGCCGTCCATGTCGAAGAGCACGCCATCGAAAGTCGCGGCCCCGAATACCGCCTGACGCCGCCACGCCGGGTCCGCCGCGGCCTGCCCGCCCTCGACCGGCGAGCCGTCGGCATCGAAGAAAGCGCCGGATACCTGAACGTCCGCGACGGCCGAGTGCGGCTCGTACGGCTCCGCCGTCCCCGCTTCGTAGTCGACGACGAAGACACGCCCAGCTGCCTTCATCAGTCGGTGGACCCCGGCCGCCAGGGTCTGTCCCCGCCCGGACCTGATGGGAGCGTCCAGGTGGATGAGGGCGGTCGCACCGTTGTCCATCCCGGCGAACTGGCGCAGGGGGGTGAGCGGGCTCGACAGGCCGGGCAGCGGGCTCAGCGTCCGGGCGGCCAAGTCCGTGTTGGAGAGTCGCAGCGCGATCGCAGTGCCGGGAGCGGGCTCGAGCAACGTCTCCAGGAGACGGACCTGATCGGTATAGCGCGCCAGTCGTTCGGCGACGCGCAGGAGCCTGCGGTCCGCGCTGGACCGCTGCCGCGGCGGGACGGCGCCCACATGAGCCTGGATCTGGTCGACCGCAGGCGAATCCAACCGCAGCATCATGCCCGCCTCGACCACCGCGTCAGCCAACGTGCTCGCCGCCCGCGCCCGCATCCATTCCGCCCGTTCGAGCGCGGCGGCGAAAATTGGTTCGCCGGAATGGTTTCCGGCGGTCGTAAGGGCGGCGGCAAGCAGCGCGTGCTTCGTTGCGAGAATCTCGCGGTCGGCGGCCGCGTCTACCGGCGGCGGTGCGGGCTCGGGGAATTGCGAGTCGTCCCATTCCGACAACGGCGCGAGGTTCTCCGATGCGACAGGCCGGTCCGGATCGTCGAGGGTGCGGAGTTCGACTGTGGCGGTGGTGATCTCGATGTGCGCATGGGCAGCGATCACCTGGGCCCGGTGATGCCTGCCCGACGAGGCGACGACGACAGCATGCGGCTGCGGCTCGTCGAACCACACCACCTGCGGGCTGAGCGCTGTTCCGCCCCGCTCGACCAGTTCCGCGACCAGCGGCGCGGCCAGGACGGCGTCGATGGCGTCCTCGATCAGCAACAACTCGAGCCGTGCGCGGATCAATTGGTCCAGCTCGTCGGTCAGGGCTTCAATGTGGGTGTCCACCTCGGCGATCGCGGCGCGCAGCGCCGCGACATCCGGGGTCTGCCGGGGCGCCGAGAGCAGCGCGATCTCGTCCGCGGTGAACCGCCTGCCCCGGATCCGGACCAGTTCATCGCCACGGATCGCATATCCGTGCACGAATTCCTCACGGCCGGTCAGTTCGGCGTAGGCCCTGGCATGGAATCCGTCCAGCGCCACGACGACCAACTCGGAGTAGCCGTCGAAATCCAGGCGGTAGACATGGTCGCTGCCCGCGAGCCGCGTCAGGGTCGGCAAGGGCGCTTCGACATCCAAGAGCCGGTCGGCCCGCAGCGCCGCGAGGATGTCGGCGGGGTCGACAGCATGGGCGGCGGCCCGGTTCAGCTCCGCGATACCGGCGATCGCGGCTTGGCGGAGCAGTCCGTCCCGGAGCTGCTCGAGGTTCGCGATCGTCGCCCGGACCGCTGCTTCATTGCCCGTCCGCGCGAAACTGCCTGCGAAAGTGCTTGCCGTGCGCTCCAGTTCGGCCCAGCATCGCGTCGCCGCGAGGTGGCGGACTCTGAGTTGTTCGACGGCGATCGCTGCGAATTCAGTCTGCAGACGATGCTCGAAGTCCGCTCGTGCGGCCGCGCGCACCGCGGCCGCTTCGACGCGGCGCCGATCCGCTGCTTGCTGTTGTGCGACGAGCTCCTCGGCCACCGACCGCGGCGCCCCGAACCCCGCGACGTCCGGGCGTCGGCCGAGTTCTCGGGCCACGGCAAGCAGGTCAACCGGCAACCTCGTTCGGCTCCAGCCAGCCACGGTTGCGAAGGGTTTGCGGCGTAGCGCTTTCCGCAGTGCCGCGACCACTCCGACCGCGGAACCCGCCCCCGCCACCCGCATCTCTACCGGAACTGCTGCCGGTCCGCCGCCCAGCCCGGCCACCAGTTCCCACGTACTTTGCGGACCGGGGGCCGCATGGAACGTCACCTGCATCGTGTCGGTCGCCAACAAGAGCGCAATGGCGTCGGGGTTCGGTGAAATCGGTTGGAGCGGCCGCAGTTCGACCAGGCGCAGCGCCAGTCGAGCCAGCTCGTTCACCAGGCGGTCCTCGGCTTGCGGCGCCCGCCGGACAATGTCCAATGCGCGCCAGACCGCGCTCGGCGCGAGGAACCCGTCCGCGTCGAAGGCAGACTCGGGCAGGTCGGCGCGCAACTGTCGGTCGAAACCCGCATTGTTGCCGTACTTCAGATAGACGTCGATCAGACACAGCTGGATGTCGAGCAGCGTCGCCCGCCGGTATCCCTGTTCGACGATTTCGGCCGGGACGTCCACGGTGGCGCCGTCCGGTTCCACCGTTTTGTACTCGATGGTGCCCGCCAGGTCGACGGCTTCGGCCTGCGTCGGGTGCGCCACGATCAGCTCACGCAGCCGGACCAGCAGATCATCCGGTGCCTGCGACAGCACGATCAACAGTGGGCCCGCTGGGCCATCCACGAACACGCCGTGCGCGCCGAGCGGCGTGGCGATGTCGGCGCCGTACTCACGGATCAGCCGTTCGACGGCGATCTCCACGGCAGTCGGCACGTCTGCGATGCGCGGCGGCCCGGCGGGCAATTCGACAGCCTGCCGTGCCGAACCTTCGAGTACGTCGGCCCGCACCACCGCGCCTGGCGCTTCCGCGGTGACCACCTCGACCCTGGCGTTCTGCAACGCCAAGGCTTGAACGAGCAGGCGCGCGGCCTCCTCGTCGTCGGCCAGTTGCGCCGCGAGCAACGCCTGCTCGGCCCCGCCCGCTGGGGCCGCAACCAGGATGACCCCATCGGAAAGGATGGCCACCTGCGGTGTCACTCGCACCAGCACGGCCCGGCCCGCAAGCTCCCGATCCAGCGCGGCGGCGGAGGTGCGCTGCGCGAGCGCGGCCGCGTAGTCGGCGGCTTCCGCCCGCGCGCGTTCCCGAGCGCCGAGCCACTGCCGCAGGCTCCGGTTGAATTCGGCGTGGCGCTCGATGGTCGCGAACAGACCTGCCGTCTGTGGGCCTTCCGGATTGCGGGCCTCGTACAGCCGCTGCACCGTCCGCAGGTCATCGAGGCGTCGCTCCAGCTCATGGAGCATGTCGAGGTTCGCGGCGACACCCGCGGGATCCTCCGCCGTGCCGCCCAAGCCCGTCCGCAGCTGCGCGGGCGCCTGCGCGACGAGTCCGGCATACGCATCGGCGGCCGTCTCGAGCTCGGTCCGCGCGGTCGCCAGCCACTGCGCGAGCTGAACATCGGTCGCGGCGGCAATCCGCTCGGCGAGTTCGGCCCGGAACCCCGCCAACACCAGAGCCCACGTCTGCTGCCGCTCGCGCGACGCGACTTCCGCAGCTTCCAACGCGGCCGAGTCGCTGCGCCCCGCGACAGACAGTTCGTCTACCTGGCTTGCGGGCGACAGCAGCCCGCCGAAACGCCGCCGAGCAGGCGCTTCCAACTCCACTGCCCGTTCAAACACCACCCAGGCGCTCGGCCTGTCGAGGAAGTACCCGGTTCCGTCCGGCTCGACGACGAGCAGTTCGACGAATCCCCCGGCGTCCGAGGTCATGTGACCGTGGACATCGCGGGCCATGTCACGCAGCCCGTCGCCGTGCTCGGATCGCAGCAGCGCACGCACGATGTCGATGTGGCCGTGCATGGCCGCGAACACGACGTATCGCCGCCCAAGTGCGCTTTC
>JABFVX010000464.1 GCA_013362555.1 Mycobacteriaceae bacterium | reverse complement strand
CGAAACGGGTGTGGGACTACTCGGACTCGGGTTTGTCCGAGTCCGGCTTCGCCGCCTTCTTGCCGCTCTTCACGGGCTTCGCCAACAGCGTCTCGAGTGCGGCGCCCGCGATGCGGCGGAACGCCCGCCGGTCCCGCTCCTGCTCCAGCACCGCAACTTCGAGGCTCGACGACTCGATGACCCGCTTCTCCTTCGCCGCCGCGGACTTCGCCGCGCCGGTGCCCGAACTCGCGTCGTTGGCGCCCGCCTGCAAGGCCGCCACCGCGATCGACACCGCCGCACCCAGTTCGAGATTGGCCTGAAACGAGTCCTTCAGCGCGGTGGCGATCGGCTCGGTCGTGCCGCCCATCACCACGAACTCCTTCTCGTCGACGATCGAACCGTCGAACGAGATCCGGTACAGCTGCGACAGCTTCTGCTCGCCGGGATACCCGACCTCGGCCACGCACACCTCGACTTCGTACGGCTTGAGCTGGTCGGTGAAGATCGTGCCCAACAGCGTGGCGTACATGTTGGCCAGCGCGCGCCCGGTGACATCACGCCGGTCGTAGGTGTAGCCGCGGGTGTCGGCCTGCATGATGCCGTGCCTGCGCAGGTTCTCGAACTCGTTGTACTTGCCGACCGCGGCGAAACCCACCCGGTCGTAGAGCTCACTGACCTTGTGCAGCGTGGCAGACGGGTTCTCCGCGACGAAGACGACGCCCTTGTCGTAGGTGAGCACGACGACGCTGCGGCCGCGGGCGATGCCCTTGCGCGCCAACTCCGTCTTGTCGCGCATGATCTGCTCGGCAGACGCATACAGCGGCAGTGTCATCGCAACCCTCCTTCTTCTCGCACCCGCGGCGCACACACCGCGACCAAGTGGGTCACCGCAACGCCCCTTCCTCGTCCGCCCTGCCCTCGATGACCGTGCGGGCGATCTCGGCCAGTCGCTCCGTGGACTGTTTGACCGCGCCCTCGGCCGTGATCGTCACCGCCGTGGGAAAAATCCGCCGGCCCAGATCCGGTCCGCCGGTTGCCGAGTCGTCGTCAGCGGCGTCGTAGAGCGCCTCGACAGCCCACTGCAGCGCCTGCTGCTCGTCCGAGCCGGGCTGATACAGCTTCTTCAGCGACGATTTCGCGAACACCGAGCCGGAGCCCACCGCGGCATAGCCGAAACGCTCCTCACTGCGCCCGCCGACCACGTCGTACGACACGATGCGGCCCGCTTTCTGCGGGTCCTTCGCGTCCAGGTCGTAGCCGACCAGCATCGGCACCACCGCCAGGCCCTGCATGGCCGCACCCAGGTTGCTGCGCACCATCGACGACAGCCTGCTGGCCTTGCCGTCGAAGGTGAGCGGAACGCCCTCGATCTTCTCGTAGTGCTCCAACTCCACGGCGAACAAACGGATCATCTCGATGGCCATGCCCGCGGTGCCTGCGATGCCCGCCGCCGAGTAGGAGTCGGCGATATAGACCTTCTCCACGTCCCGATTGGCGATCAGGTTGCCCTGGGTCGCCCGCCGGTCGCCCGCGATGAGCACGCCGCCGTCAAACGCGAGCGCGACGATGGTGGTGCCGTGCGGGGCGATGTCGGCGATTGGGCCGTTCACCCGCACCGTCTCGGCGCCGGGACGGAAACCCGCCCCGGGCAACAGCTCCGGGGCGTGAACACGCAGATTTTCACTGAACGAGGAAAGCTGATTTCCGAGAATCGAAGGGACGCCGGACCCGGCGTCTGCCCTCGCGGAACGGAAAGGGTCCGGGATCACTGGCCGCCTTTCTGTACGTAGGCGCGCACGAAGTCTTCAGCGTTCTCTTCGAGCACGTCGTCGATTTCGTCGAGCAGGTCGTCGGTTTCCTCGGCGAGTTTCTCCCGCCGTTCCTGACCGGCAGCATCGACACCGAGCGCGTCGTCCTCGTCACCGCCACCGGTGCGTGTGGTCTGCTCTTGCGACATGGCAGCGACCTTCCTCGTTGTTGCGGCCGCCTGGAACAGGCGGGCCGCAGTGCGTACCCCCCAACCCTACCTACCGCAGCTGACAGGAGGGTCGCAACACAGTTACGTCCAATGTCTCCAGGTTCAGTTGGTGAGCTGTTCCACCAGCTCCGCCGCTGTGCCCACCGAGTCCAGCAGTCGGCCGACATGGGCTTTGGTTCCCCGCAGCGGCTCCAGCGTGGGAATGCGGACCAGCGCGTCCCCGCCCAGGTCGAAAATCACCGAGTCCCAGCTGGCGGCCGCTATGTCCGCTCCGAACCGGCGCAGGCACTCGCCCCGGAAGTAGGCCCGGGTACCCTCCGGCGGGTTCGTCATCGCGTCCAGCACGTCCTGCTCGTTCACCAGCCGCTGCATCGACCCCCGCGCCACCAGGCGGTTGTAGATGCCCTTGTCCAGCCGGACATCGGAATACTGCAAATCCAGCATGTGCAGCTTCGGCGCGGCCCAACCCAGGCCCTCACGCTGCCGGTAACCCTCGAGCAGCCGCAGCTTCGCGGGCCAGTCCAGCAGGTCCGCACACTCCATCGGATCGCGTTCCAGCAGGTCCAAGACGTGCGCCCACTTCTCGACTATGTCGTTCGCACGGACGTCGTCGGAGTGGTTGGCAGCGACGAACTTCGCCGCCCGGTCGTGGTACGCCCGCTGCAACGCCAGGCCGGTGAGCTCACGCCCGTCGGCCAGCGCTACCGTCGCCCGCAGACTCGGGTCGCGGCTGATGGCGTGCACTGCCGTCACCGGGCGCTCCAGCTGCAGGTCGGACAGATCCACGCCCGCCTCGATCAGGTCGAGCACCAAGGCGGTGGTGCCGACCTTCAAGTACGTCGACCACTCCGCCAAGTTCGCGTCGCCGATGATGACATGCAAGCGGCGGTACTTGTCCGCGTCCGCGTGTGGCTCGTCGCGGGTGTTGATGATGCCGCGCTTGAGTGTGGTCTCCAGCCCGACTTCGACCTCGATGTAGTCCGAGCGCTGCGACAACTGGAACCCGGCCTCGTCGCCCGACTGCCCGACCCCGACCCGGCCCGAACCGCAGATCACCTGCCGTGACACGAAGAACGGCGTCAGGCCCGCAATGATCGAATTGAAGGGCGTCTCACGGCTCATCAGGTAGTTCTCGTGGGTGCCGTAAGAGGCGCCCTTGCCGTCGACGTTGTTCTTGTACAGCTGCAGCCGGGGCGCACCCGGCACGCTCGACGCATGCCGGGCCGCCGCCTCCATGACGCGCTCGCCTGCCTTGTCCCAGATCACCGCGTCCAGCGGATCCGTCACCTCCGGCGCGGAGTACTCCGGGTGGGCGTGGTCCACATACAGGCGGGCGCCGTTGGTGAGGATCATGTTCGCCGCACCCACTTCGTCCGCGTCGATGATCGGGGGCGGGCCCGACATCCGCCCGAGATCGAATCCGCGGGCGTCGCGCAGCGGCGACTCGACCTCGTAATCCCACCGGGTGCGCTTCGCGCGCGGGACGCCCTCGGCGGCCGCATATGCCAGCACCGCCTGTGTCGACGTCAGAATCGGGTTGGCCGAAGCGTCTCCAGGCGAGGAGATGCCGTACTCGACCTCGATTCCGATGATCCTCTGCATACATACGAGCCGAGTGGTTCGCACCCGCAGCCCCCGCCGTGGCCGGCGCAACAGCGTCCTGAATGACCCGTGACGTGCGTTGGACGCACGTCACGGGTCATTCAGGACGCCCTCCCTCCTCGTTTGAGGGGTTCGGTCGTGAGGTGGACACATTGCTGGAGTTTCATGACTATTCGCGCTTGGGCCTGTTATCCGGCCGTATTGGGCTCGACTTGGGCCATGCCCTACAGTCGTGAGTCATGACTACCGGGACGGCCTTGCGCCACTCACGGATTGGCCACCCGGCCCCGCTCTGAGCGGGCGGCGGGACCGGGTCCCGCGCGCCCCTCCTTCGTCGTGTTGGCCATGGAGTATCAACTACGACAAAGGATTCAACGATGACCGCAACCCGCGGCAGGTCGGTCGACGTGCCGACTCCCACCGGTGTGGCCGATGCATACGTAACATCTCCCGCCGACGGCGCGGACTATCCCGGCGTGCTGGTGATTCAGGACGGCTTCGGACTTCGGCCGAGCCTGTTCTCGCTGGCCGATCGCATCGCCGCCCACGGATACACGGTCCTGCTGCCGAACGCCTACTATCGCCGTGGCCGTGCTCCGGTAGTCGACTTGCCCGACTTCATCGACCCGGCGGCGCGGCCGGACATCTTTGAACGGGTGTTCCCGATGATTCGCGAATTGACATCAGAGCGTCTGGCTTCCGACGTAGGCGCCTATCTCACGTGGTTGGCAGAGTCACCGCTGGTCACCGCAGGCAAGGTCGGCCTCACCGGGTACTGCATGGGCGCGCGGCTGGCGGTGCTGGCAGCAGCGATGTTTCCCGATCGGATTGCCGCGATTGCCGGTTTCCACGGCGGTCCGCTCGTCACCGACACCGCGGACAGTCCGCACCTGACTGTCGGAAGCATCACCGCGGAACTGTATTTCGCCCACGCAGGCAACGACCAACACATGACTGCGGAGCACATCGCCCAGTTCGACACGGCACTGGCCGCCGCCGGAGTACGGCACCGCACCGAGGTCTACCCGGGCGCACTTCACGGCTACACCCAGGCCGATACCACCGCGCACGACGCTGAGGCGGACGAGCGGCATTTCCGCGAGCTGCTGGCCCTATTCGCCCGCACTCTCCACCGGTAACACGATTCCGGAATGACCCGTGAAGTGCGTTTGACGCACTTCACGGGTCATTCCGGAATCGTGTTGAGTCGAGTTGTGCTCAGTTCAGGCGCATGAGGCCGGGCCAGGCTGTGGACCACGGTTGGCGGGGGTGGTCGCAGCGCCAGAAGGTGACGTCCCGGGAGACTCCGGGCAGGCCGAGGCGGGCGTCGGCGCGGCCGATGGGTGTGACCGAGGCGAACAGGGACTGCATCTCCGTTGCGTCTCGGGCCACCAGAATCACCGTGGTGGCGCGGTTCGGCGGGGCGCCGAAATAGCCGAAACCGCGGCTCCAGCTGTAGGCCGCGGGCATGCCGTAGGTGTAGCGGTACACATCGAGTGCGGCCGCCTGCCAATAGCTCCGGGTGACGAAGACAGTCCGCCCGCGATCCTCGGGGGGCAGGTCGCGGTAGACGCGCGCGGCGGTACGGGCGAGTTCGGTCCAGCCGAACCGGCCGTACAGCAGCAGGCCGATGGCGTCGTCGGGGCGCGCGGGGGGCAGGTCCCGCTCCGGTTTCCAGGGCAGCGAGGCGGCGGCGAGCACGACCGAGGCGAGTGTCAACGGGACTACCGCCACCTTGCGCCAAGTCGCCACCGGAGCGCCGGCCGCCCACACCGCGCCCGCCGCGATCACGACCGCATAGCAGCCGGACGGATAGTACGGCCTGCCGTTGACGGCTACGAACGCCAGTATCAGCAGCGGCAGCGCAACACCGAGGAATCGGTACGGGCGCAGCGCATCCGAGCGCCACAGCGCCCACACGCCGCACAAGAGCAATACTCCGCCGAGGACGCCCGCAATGACCGCTGTCAGCGGCACGAAGACCACACGGCCGCCGATCGCGTCCTGTTCCGCCGCCACCGCCCGCCCCAGCGCCAGCTGGGGCCAGCCGTGCCGAGCCTGCCACAGCAGGCTCGGCACCATCGTCACGGCCACCACAAGCGCTCCTGCCCACAGTGTCCGGCGACGCAGCAGGCAACGCGGACCGACCAGACACACCCCGACGGCCACCGCGAACCAGAAGAACGGGATCAACCACTTCACCTGCATGTCGACTGCAGTCACCACGGCAGCCCACAGCAGCAGCACATCCCGGCGAGTGCGCACCCACCGCACGAGCAGCCAACTGGCCAGCACCCACAGCGGGGTGTCGATCGCGTTGGTGGACAGCGTATTTCCCTGGCCGAGCAGGAACGGCGACGTGGCGTAGGCCGCGGCCGCGAGCACCTGCGCCGCGGCCGAGCCGCCGAGCTCGCGCGCGATCAAGGCGCACAGCACGATGGCGCCCACGGTCGCCATTACGGCCGGAACGCGCAGCGCCACCATCGATTCCGGAGCGATCAAGTCCATGGCCCGGGCCAACAGCGGAACCAGCGGTCCCTGGTCGGCATAGCTCCACGACAGGCGGCGGCCCGCGGAGATGAAATACAGCTCGTCGCCGAAGAACTGGTACCGGCCCATCGAGACGATCAGGGCGAGGGCGCCGAGCGCCGCCACGACCGCCACTCCCGCCGAGGCGAAGGCAGGCGTCTCGTCCCGCTCGCGAACCGCGCCCGCGGCGGCCTCGCCCAGGACACCCATCCCCCGCCTCCCGGATTGTTTGTTGTTCGTGAATCAGCGCCTCTTGGACAAGCCCGTTGGCCAGCCTAACCTGACCGCTTAGGCCTGTTATCTCTAGTTCGGATGAATCCGGCACACCGGGCGTTGCGCGCGGTGACACGGCCCCCGCTGACACAAGCGAAGGCCGCGCCCTCGTCGGGCGCGGCCTTCGGCGACGGAGCCGCTACAGGTACTGGCCCGTGTTGGACTCGGTGTCGATGGCGCGACTCGCGCTCGCATTCTTGCCGGTGACGAGGGTGCGGATGTAGACGATCCGCTCCCCCTTCTTGCCGGAGATGCGGGCCCAGTCGTCCGGGTTGGTGGTGTTGGGCAGGTCCTCGTTCTCGGAGAACTCGTCCACGATCGAGTCGAACAGGTGCTGGATCCGCAGACCGGGCGCCCCGGTTTCCAACACCGACTTGATCGCGTACTTCTTGGCCCGGTCCACGATGTTCTGGATCATGGCGCCGGAGTTGAAATCCTTGAAGTACAGGATCTCCTTGTCCCCGTTGGCGTAGGTCACCTCCAGGAACCTGTTGTCCTCGCTCTCGGCGTACATCCGCTCCACGACCCGGTCGATCATGGCGCCGACGCAGGCCGTGCGGTCGTCGCCGAACTCGGCCAGGTCGTCGGCGTGCAGCGGCAATGTCGAGGTCAGGTACTTGGAGAAGATGTCCTGTGCCGACTCCGCGTCCGGACGCTCGATTTTGATCTTCACATCGAGGCGGCCGGGCCGCAGGATCGCGGGGTCGATCATGTCCTCGCGGTTGGAGGCGCCGATCACGATGACGTTCTCCAAGCCCTCGACGCCGTCGATCTCGCTGAGCAGCTGCGGCACCACGGTGGTCTCGACGTCGGAGGAGACGCCGGAGCCGCGGGTGCGGAAGATCGAGTCCATCTCGTCGAAGAACACGATGACCGGGGTGCCTTCGGAAGCCTTCTCCCGAGCCCGCTGGAAGATGATCCGGATGTGGCGCTCGGTCTCCCCGACGAACTTGTTCAGCAGCTCGGGGCCCTTGATGTTGAGGAAGAAGGACTTGGCTTCCTTCGCGTCCTCCCCGCGGGCCTCGGCGATCTTCTTGGCCAGCGAGTTCGCCACCGCCTTGGCGATGAGCGTCTTGCCGCAGCCGGGCGGGCCGTAGAGCAGCACGCCCTTCGGCGGGCGCAGCGCGTACTCGCGGAAGAGGTCCTTGTGCAGGAACGGCAGTTCCACCGCGTCGCGGATCTGCTCGATCTGCCTGCCGAGGCCGCCGATGTCGGCATAGCCGACGTCGGGCACCTCCTCCAGCACCAGGTCCTCGACCTCGGCCTTGGGGATGCGCTCGAAGGCGAAACCCGCCTTCGTGTCGACCAGCAGCGAGTCCCCGGGACGCAGCTTGCGGATGGGCGCGTCCGGGTAGTCGAGGTCGTCGACCTCGGACACCCGGGACAGCGGCTCGGACAGCCACACCACGCGCTCGTCGTCGGCGTGCCCGACCACCAGTGCACGCCTGCCGTCGTCGAGGATTTCGCGCAGTGCGCAGATCTCGCCGACCGACTCGAACTCCCCGGCCTCCACCACCGTGAGCGCTTCGTTCAGTCGGACTGTCTGGCCCGGGCGCAGCAGGTCGGTGTCGATGTTCGGCGAACAGGTCAACCGCATCTTCCGACCGGAGGTGAACACGTCGGCCGTCTGGTCGTCATGGATGGCGACGACGACGCCATAGCCGCTCGGCGGCTGACCGAGGCGGTCGACTTCTTCGCGGAGCGCGACGAGCTGCTGCCGAGCGTCCTTGAGGGTGTCCATCAGCTTCGTGTTGCGGATGGTCAACGAGTCGATCCGCGCTTCGAGCTCGCGGCCGCGGTCCGGCGCCTCGGCAAGTTGCCTGCGGAGTGCTGCCGCCTCGGCGCGCACGGCCTCCAATTCCCTCCAGGCCGCTGAATCCGAGTTGTCGATGGGGCTCATGTGCGACTCCTCCCAGTCCGGGTCTATCAACGCTACCGGGCGCTAACGGATTTCGCCTTCCGACATGGTTGCGACGAGGTCACATCCCCATCCCAGCTAAAACCGAGCCTATCCGGTTGTCCTCGCCTTACCTACCCCTTATCTCCCTCCAGGAACTGCCTGGCGTCATAGCAGTTATCGATAACGTGACGTCGGCGGCCTACCGCCGAGTGGCACTCGACACTGAAATCTTTCGTTGTGACAGAACGTTACGCTAGTGACCGACGCCACAGTCCACTGTTCCCACTCTTGGCACTACCGCTGTAATCCCGCCGGTGGGCCGTCAGCCTTTGGACGGCCTGCGTTGCGGCCGCGGCGCGACGGCGCCCTCGGCGAGCCTGCGAACCGAGACCAGGAACGCGGTGTGCGCCTGCATCCGGTGCTCGGGCCGCACCGCCAGGCCCACCACGTGCCAGTCGCGCACCATCGACTCCCACGACCGCGGCTCGGTCCAGCACTGCTGCTCACGCAGGGCCTCGACCACCCGCGACAGCTGCGTCACCGTGGCCACGTACACCAGCAGCACGCCGCCGGGGACCAGCGCTCGCGACACCGCAGGCAGCGCGTCCCACGGAGCCAGCATGTCCAGCACCACCCGGTCCACCTGCCCGCCGTCGTAGACGGTCACGTCTCCGATGGTCAGCGACCAGGTGGCGGGCCTGCCACCGAAGAAGGTCTCCACATTGCGCACCGCGTGCTCGGCGTGGTCCTCGCGGATTTCCCACGAAGCCACCGACCCCGACTCCCCCACCGCGCGCAACAGCGAACAGGTCAGCGCGCCCGACCCCGCGCCCGCCTCCAACACCCGCGCGCCGGGGAACACGTCACCCTCGTGGACGATCTGCGCGGCGTCCTTCGGATAGATCACCGCGGCCCCGCGCGGCATGGATAGCATGTAGTCGGTCAACAGCGGGCGCAGTGCCAGGTAGGCGCTGCCGTTGGTGGATTTGGCGACACTGCCCTCGGGAGCCCCGATCAGCTCGTCGTGGTCGATCGCGCCGCGATGGGTGTGGAACTGCTTGCCCGGCTCCAGCACCACAGTGTGCTTGCGCCCCTTGCCGTCGGTCAGCTGCACCCGGTCGCCGGGTTGAAACGGACCGGTACGTCGAGGCGTCATGGGGCTCCTTGCTGCGTCTGTTCGGCGGTGTCGGTGCCGAGTGTTGTCGGTGCCGCCTAATACCCTGCCAGGCATGGCATCGACGGTGACCGAGAGCCCCTCCGCAACGACGCCGCGCCTGGCGTTGTCGCCGTCGCGCGCGTCGGATTTCAAGCAGTGCCCCTTGAAATACCGGCTGCGCGCGATCGACCGGATCCCGGAGGCGCCGTCACGGGTTGCGGTGCGCGGCACTGTCGTTCACGCCGCGCTGGAGGCGCTGTTCGGGCTGCCTGCCGCCGAGCGGGCCCCGGAGCGGGCCGCCGAGCTCGTCGCCCCGGCCTGGGAGCGGGTGCTCGCGGAGCGGCCGCAGGCCGCCGAGGTGATCGACGACAGCGGCCTCGACGCCTTCCTGGACGAAGCGCGCGCCCTGGTCGCCCGGTACTACCGTCTGGAGGACCCGACCCGCTTCGACGCTGACGCCTGCGAGGCCCTGGTGGAGGTCGAGTCCTCCGACGGCGTGCTGCTGCGCGGCTTCGTCGACCGCATCGACGTCGCCCCCACCGGCGAGCTGCGGGTGGTCGACTACAAGACCGGCCGCGCCCCCGGGCCGCTGCGCGAGCAGACCGCGATGTTCCAGATGAAGTTCTACGCCTTGGCCATCCTGCGCACCCGCGGCGTGCTGCCCGCCCAGTTGAAGCTGCTCTACCTCGCCGAGGGCGAGCATCTGCTCTACAAGCCCGACGAAATCGAGCTGCAGCGCTTCGAGCGCACCTTGTCGGCGATCTGGAAGGCAATCCGCTCCGCGGGTGACACCGGCGACTTCCGCCCCCGGCAGGGCCCCCTGTGCGGCTGGTGCGACTTCAAGGCCCTGTGCCCCGAGTTCGGCGGCACCCCGCCCGACTACCCGGGCTGGCCGGACAGCGCCGAGCCTCCCGCCGCCGCCCTCGCCGAGGCGATGAGCCAGTAGCTCCACACCCGTAGCGTGCGGTGACACCCGCAGCGGCGGGTGTCACCCCACCCTACGGGTGTGGGGAC
>JABFVX010000473.1 GCA_013362555.1 Mycobacteriaceae bacterium | reverse complement strand
CCATGCGCGCTTCGGGTGTAGGTGTGGTGTCGGTCAGCCGCGAGAACGGTGGAATGCCCACGCGTCGGCGACGATGTCGCGGAGCTCGGGATGGCGGGGGATCCAGCCGAGGTCGGCCTGGGCGCGGGCCGACGAGGTGGTGAGGGCCGCCGGGTCGCCCGGGCGGCGGGGGGCGATCTCGACCGGGACGGGGTGGCCGGTCACCTCGCGCACGGCCTCGACCACCTGGCGGTTGGAGAAGCCGATTCCGTTGCCGAGGTTGTAGATCCGGTGCGTTCCCGGGCTGATCGCGTCCAGCGCCAGCAAGTGGGCGCGGGCGAGGTCGGCGATGTGGATGTAGTCGCGCACGCAGGTGCCGTCGGGGGTGTCGTAGTCATCGCCGAACAGCAGCATCTTCTCGCGGGTTCCCGCCGCGACCTCCAGGGTGAGCGGGATGATGTGGGTCTCCGGTTCGTGCCGCTCGCCGATCATGGTGCCGTCGGCGTTGATCAGCGCGCCCGCGACGTTGAAGTAGCGCAGGCTCGCCGCGCCGAGCGTGTCGCCGGCGCGGGTGTAGCTGGTGATGGCGCGGTCGACCGCGAGCTTGGTGTCGCCGTAGGTGTTGACCGGGTTGGTCGGGGACTGTTCGGTCAGGGGCAGGCGCTCGGGCTCGCCGTAGGTGGCGGCGGTGGAGGAGAAGATGAGCCGCGGCGTGCCCGCCGCGACCATGGCGTCCAGCAGGGCCAGCGAGGCGCGGGTGTTGTTCTCCCAGTGCCAGTCCGGGTGTGCCATCGACTCGCCCGCGGCGATAAGGCCCGCGAAGTGCAGCACCCCGTCGAACGCGGCGGCGGGCGTCAACACCGTCGCGATGTCCTGGACGCGCGCCTGGATGAAGGTCGCGTCCTTGGGCACCTGGGTGTCGTCGTTGCGGGACAGGTCGTCCACGACGACCACCTCGTGGCCCGCGTCCAGCAGCATCCGTGCCACACACGCGCCGACGTAGCCCGCTCCTCCGGTGACCAGAAGTTTCATGGCCTCACCCTACCTACTTTCCAGAATGACCCGTGACGTGCGTTTTCGCGCTGCGAGACGGCGGCCCGAGGAGGCAGCGTGCGTAACACCGCAGGGCCTCGCGAGCAGCGCCATCGGCACAGCACGTCACGGGTCATTTCTGGAAGGTTCTCAGCGTTGTTTGCGGATCATGGCGTGCATCCAGTCGAGGATCGCCTTCTGGTAGTCGGCGGTGTTGCGGGCCAGGTTCATCGAATGGCCGCTGCCCTGCAGCACGTAGGTGCGCAGCTGGGTCGCGGGGGAGAAATGCGGCGCCTCGGCGGCCATCAGGGTGGCGGCGTCCTTGCACACCTCGCTGCACAGCCGGTCCAGGCTGCCGTCGACCACCAGGACCCGAGCCGAGATCTTGGCGGTGCCCCCGGGCAGGGTGATGGGGAGGCCGTCCATGTATTCGGTCGGCGTGAAGACGTCCTTGTTCGCCTCGTCGACGGCGAGCACTTGCGGCTCGACGTCGCCCGCGGCGTGGAAGATGCTGCCCATCGTGCCGTTCGGCGTCGCCAAGTAGCCCGTGTCGTAGCCCTTGTCGGCGAACATCGGATTGGTATTGGCGGGCCGGTAGCCGGCAATGACGGCAGCGGCCTGGACGAAGTCCACCTTGTGCGAGAACCCGGTGAGGATGACGCCGTCGACGTCCTGGTAGTCGGAGGCCTCCATGGCGGAGATGCTGGAGCTCAGCGAGTGGCCCACCGTGACGATCCTGGCGAACGACGGCGACGACGCGGTGCCGCGCCGCAGCGCTTGCACGATGTTGTGCAGCGCCTTGGACTCACGGTGCGACGTCACCTGAATGCTCGGCGGCCTGCTGCTGGCGCCGTTGCCGAGCCGGTCCACCACGAGAGTGGCGATGCCCGCCGCGTTCATGGCACGCCGGAAGCTGTATTTCTCCGGGCGGTACGGAAAGTCCCAGTACGCGTGGTTGTAGTTGGAACCTGGCATCAGGACCATCACCGTATCCGCGCGGGAGCCCGCGGGCAGGCACAGGTTCGCCGCCATGGTCGCGGTGGCGTCCGGCGCCGGGAACGTCATGGCGTGGCACCCGCTCGGCTGTGCAGCCGCCGGATCGGCGCCGGCCTGCCCCGGGGTGAGGCACGTCGCGACAGCGAGTACCGACATGGCCGTCGCGCGCAGTGAAGTCCGCAAAGCGTTCCCTCCTCAACGGTGCCGGAACGCGGCCCGGCCCGCCGCACCAGAGCCGTGATGCGCGGTTCCTTGCGGGCCGCCGAGTCGCGACGTCCCGCATGACTGTTCGGCAGGCTAGCGCACAGTTTGCCTGTGCCGCAGCAAATTCAGCGGCCGCGAGGGAATGTGCACGTCACGGTTTCGGTCGACTCCTGCGGGCGGCGGCAGCCGGGTGGTGGGCAGTTCGTCGCGCAGCCACTTCCGGATCGGTCCAACGCTCGGCCCAGCGGCTCGAAACCGGCAAGGTACGTGGCGATTTGCGGCGCGGTGCGGAACGCGGCCTGGGCGGTGCCTGCGCGCAGGTCCGACGTCGAGCGCGCCATGAACTCCGCGTCGGTGTCGCCGCAGGCGTGCGTGAAACCGAGGTAGCTGCCCGGTGCGGCAGCATCCCGCAATCGGCTGCCGCACGCCGGCTTCGGCCGCCGGATTGCGAACTTGCGTCCAGAATGACCCGTGACGTGCGCTGGACGCACGTCACGGGTCATTCTGGAGGGGTCAGCCGCGGGTG
>JABFVX010000090.1 GCA_013362555.1 Mycobacteriaceae bacterium | reverse complement strand
TTGGCCTTGAGGTCGGCGACGATGGACTTGATCTCGCGCAGCACCCTGACGGCGGCGTCGCTGAGACAGAGGGTGACGGCCGCGACGTTGTCGTCCATCGACGCCAGCTGCGACTTGCGCATAGTCACTTTGGCCAGCGCGGTCTTGTATTCCTTTGCCGTGGAGCCTTTTCCGAGGTCGTCTCGGACCGAGCTCACCAACACGTCACCGACGTCCGGAGGGGTGAACTTGCGCCCGAGCCCGAGCAGCTTGACGCCGGTCTGGATGGCCTGGTCCGCCAGGGCGACATACTCTTTCAGCGCCTGCGACGCGCCCGGCGGCGCGGCGATGTGGTCGACCTTCCACTGCTGTTGCGGGAACTTGTAAATCAGCTGATCCGGACCGTCGACGGTCAGCGGGTCCGCCTTCGTTGGTGCCACGTGCCACCCACCTCCCACAACGTCACTTTCATTGTGTGACGTTCCCAAACCTGGGAACCAGCTGTGCGAGAAATATATGTGCCGTTACCTAACGGCACGAAGTATTGCGGACCTATGTTTGGCGTATCATTGGGCGTGTCATCCAGTCGGCACGCGGCGGTCCGACCAGCACAGAAGGAGGGCAGGCTCGATCATGCGAGTCTCAGCCAATGAGATCGGCCCCTTCGGGGGCGCGGTCGAAAGTGCGTCGTCTACTATGCCGCGACCTGTGGTTTCCTATAGGTATGGCTGCTGAGATGGAATACACCATCGACGGACTGGCCCGCGCCGGGGACACCACGGTGCGTAGTGTGCGGGTCTACCACGAACGCGGCGTTCTTCCTCCGCCGGAGGTGCGGGGCCGGGTGGGATACTACGGTTCCGAGCACCTGAACCGGCTGCGGACCATCAGCAGACTGCTCGGCCGTGGCATGAAACTCAACGGCATCAAGGAACTCTTGGACGCCTGGGACCGCGGGGAGGATCTCGCCGACGTCCTCGGCGTGGACGACGCGGGCGATCACGCGCACCAGGAAGCGGTGTCGGACTCGGTCGACGACGCCAACCGCGCGGCCAATCCCAGTCTGTACGAGCTGGCCTCGCGCCTGGTCGAGGCGGGAATGGCGCCCGATGCGACCGCCCGCGAACTGATGAAGCTCAAAGCCGACTGCGACCGGCTCGCCGAGCGTCACATCACCTTGTTCTACCGCTTGGCCGTCCACGCCTTCCAGCAGTCCCAGCCCGCCGACGCCGGCCGCGCCCCGCTGATCGACGAGGTCGACTTCGCCCGCCTCATCACCGCGCAGGCCACGGCCGAGCTGGTTGCCCAAGCCCTGCTCCGCCACCTCGAACAAGACCATCCCGAACTCCTCCCCAGCCCCCAAGAAGCCTGATCGCTCCGTCCAGAACGACTCATGACGTGCGCCTGGCGCACGTCATGAGTCGTTCTGGACGGCTTGGGCTCGGGTGCGGCGCTACAGCTCCATGGTTCCCAGATCGCGGACGACGCCGGCGAACGCGCGGACCATGGGGTTGTCGGCGTCCTGACGCCAGACCAGGCCCCAATGGAGTTTGGTGGGCTCTTCGACCGGGAGGTAGACCAGGCCGGGGCGGGCGTTGTATCGGGAGTGGTGCGCGCCCGCGGGGATCATGATCTCGCCCTCGCTGACCGCCGCGAGCACGTCGCCCCACACCTGCACCGGAGACGGGGCAAACCGCTCGATCACCTTCCCGCGCGGGGTGTAGAACGGCTGGTACGCGTCTTCCCAGTAGTCCGGGATCGGCTTGACCGCCGCGGGCACCGCGGAGTCGGCGAGCATCTCCAGGGTGGCGGTGCCGCGCAGTGCGGGCACGCTGTCCACCGCGGTCATGAGCAGTTGCGGCTCGGTGAACAACACCGGGCCCACCACAGGTCGGGCTCCTCGACCGGCAGCCACGTGACCAGGACGTCGAGGTCGCCGCGGCGCAGCGGCTCGAACGGCTCGATGAATCCGCTGTGGCGGACCCGCACGTCCCAATGCGGATATCGCTCGCGGAACGTCAGCCAGAAGGGCCGCAGATCGGCGACGTTGTGGTTGATCATGCCGATGCGCAGCACCCCGCCCGCCCCGCGGGCGGCCTGCGCCGCGCGCTCCAGGCCCAACCGCAGCCCGAGGAAGCTGGGTCGCAGCTCGTCGCGCAATTTCTCGCCGAGGGGGGTCAGGGTGACGGTGCGGCGGTTCCCCCGGTCCACCAGCAGGCCGCCGATCTTGCGTTCGGAGGCTTTGATGGACTGGCTGACACGGGCGGGAGTGAGGTAAAGGCGCTGCGCGGTGCGGCCGAAATGCAGTTCTTCAGCCAAGGTCAAGAAGATCTCGATATCACGCAACTCCACCGGCACCAACACCCTCACTCATTCGGCCCCCATAGCCGACTGTGATCCTATATAACCCGCTTCGCGTACCCCAGCGTACGCAGGTCCGGTCATAACCAGTGCGCGCCGCAGCGCCCCGGAGGCCACATTGCCTCCGGGGCGCCGACGGATCTCTCATTCCTCGGTGTGCTGGTGGGCGCGCTGGCGCGCCTCCTCTAGCTCGGCTTCCCGACGGGCCTTCTCGGCCTGCGCCCGGTGCTGCGCTTCGTCGCGCATCGCGCCCGCCCGGTCCTGCTGCGCGCGGCCCTCCTGCTCGAGATCGGGGTCACCCGCGGCCGCACCCGCGGTCTGTTTCGTGCGTCCCTTGACGCCTTCCAACACGCCGTCCACGGCGCGCTTCACGGTATCGAGAATGCCTCCGGCCACGGAAAAACCACCTCCGGTGTCGCGTGGACTGTCTACCCGCACCGATTACCGGCCCCGCACGACCCAAACCTCCAGAATGACCCGTGAAGTGCGTTGAACGCACTTCACGGGTCATTCTGGACGTATATCGCGCTGTCAGAAGCCGGGCAGCCCGACATCGGCGAACCAGCCGCGGCGGCGGTCGGACGTACGGTGTGCGGATTCGCGGGCCTCGTCGTCATAGGGCTGGTAGCGGTTGTCGCGCAGCAGGCGCGCGAGGTGCGCGGCATTGCGCGCGACGGCCGCGTTCACCCTGGCCACCGCCGCGGGGGTGTCGTCGAGGTCGCGGTAGTCGACGCCGGCCATCGCCGCGCCGTTCCAGTACGTGCCGCCCTGCGCGGGAATCGTGAACCCGATGTCGTTGAGGCCCTGGAACAGGTCGGCGATGATTTTGTGCGCCCCGTCCTCGTTGCCGACCACCGCCGCTATCGCGACCTTGCCGACCATCGCGGGCCTGCCTGCGTCGTCGGTGTCGGACAGCTCCGCGTCGAGCCGCTCCAGCACCCGCTGCGCCACCGAGGACATGTTGCCCAGCCACGTGGGGGTGGCCACCAGCAAGATGTCGGCAGCGGCGATCTTCTTGCGCAGCAGCGGCCATTCGTCGCCGTGCCCCTCGTCGGCCCGGACCCCGGGCCGGACGTCGTAGTCCACCACCCGGATCAGCTCGCCGTGCGCGTTCCACCCGGCCAGCTCGTCGAGCACCTGTCGAGCCAACAGCTCGGTGCTCGACGGCTCCGGTGAGCGCTTCAACGTGCAATTCACGGCAACCACAGTCAACCCGGCCATAACAATCAGGTACCCATCGTGACCTGACCCATGCCTCGCCAATCGCGTGCCGCCCGAAATTCTTCCAGAATGACCCGTAACGTGCGCCTATCGCACGTTACGGGTCATTCTGGAGATACAAGGCGCGGTCCGGCGGCGCCGAGGTTGGACACGGGCCGGGATTCGCCCGCGGCGGCGGCAGTCGATTCGCCTTCGGCCAACGGGATTTCGGGTAATCCGTCGGCGCCGTAGACAATGCCGTAGATCCGGTCGGACGCCGGCGCGTCCCAACCGAACGCGTACTGGTAGTCCTCGATCCTGCTGCCGCTCTTCTGGTGCACCCGGACGGTTCCCGTGTCGTCGCGGTAGAGCACGGCAAGATGCGCGCCGACACTCTGGCCGTCCGCCACGAGACGCGCGAACTCCACCGCGACCGCGATCATGCCGCCGTTGTCGCGCACGTGGGCGGCGGCCTGGTCCAGGTCGGTGAAGCCGCCCGGGCGCCAGTCGCCGCGGGCGTGCTGCGCATAGGTCGCCGAGTCGACACCCGACAGCTGCATGAACATATCGTGGGGAAGTCGCTGGACGTCCCGGTTGCCGGTGTAGGCGCGGGTGAAGTCCAAGCCCTCCTCCGTGCAGTCGTTGGCGGTGTCGTTGCGCAGGTTTCGCTCTTCCTGCATCCCGTCGGGCCGATTGAGACGCGGATGCCGCCAATGCTCGACCTCGGGCTCCGGCCCGCCGAGCCAGGTGTGCGGCCGCTGTCCCTGTGGTTGTTGGCCCGCGGGCAACGGATGCTCGGCGACCCCGTCCGGGCCGAACGCGATGCCGGTAATCCGCTCCCGCGTATCGGATCCGGAATCCCATGTCCGCCACAGTGAATCGATATTCACGTCATCGAGCGCGAAGTCGTGCAGCCCGTGCCGCGGCAGGTCCTCCACGGCAAGGGTTCTGACGACGCCGTCGATATTGCGGAAGAACTGCACCCGAGCCCCGGCCGGGTCGTCGACGAAGGCGGCGACCATCGCGCCCGGCCGGTCCGCCACATGCGCGGCGACGGCGCCCAGCGAAGTGAACCCGTCCGGGTGGAAGTCGGCCTCCGCTCGGCGCGCCCAAGCCGCCGGATCCATCGGGCCGTCGTGGATCCGCGCCCCCACCATGTCCACCGTGCCCGCCGGAAGCAGCCGCTCCAGCGCCTCCAGCCCGCGGACGCCCTCGTCGCGCGGATGCCCTTCCAGCAGCTGTGTCCATTCCCGCAGCCGGGCTCGGTCGGCCACGGACGGGCGGGCATAGTCCGACGACCCGGCGCCCACGTCGGGCGGCGGGCCGAACTCCCGGCCCATCCCCAACCGGAAGACGAGGTCGCCGTGCGTCAGCACGTCCACGGTCCGCAGTTCCTGGATGTCCGGGATGCCCAGCCGCGCATAGAATCTGCGGTTCTCCTGAAGATGAATGAAACTCTCCTGAAACCGGGTCGATTCGTCGTACACGCTGAAATACAGCACCGACGCCTTATCACTGCGGCCGCCGGTGGCGTGGTTGCTCGCCACATAGTCCAACGTCGGCGCCACCATGCGGACCGGCATGCCGGTGACGTGATAGATGTCCACCTCGGCGGCGTAGTCGACATTGCCCAAGGCGATCTCCACTATTCCCGACCCCGAGTCGAAGGCGAGCAGGTGAGCCTCGACCCCGAGCGCGGCGGCGGTGCGGTCGGCATGCGCCAAACCGTGTGCCATCGCCGCCAGGTTCGCTCGCGAGATCCGGTCGTTCTCGCTCAAGGGCGCACGTTCGGCCGCGGCATCCAACGCCGCCAGATCGCGCACGATCGCCAGCCGCTCGCCGCGGTCGCGCCACGGCGCAGTCGTCCCGGCCGTGGTGTCCATGTAGGACGGATCGCGCCGGACCAGCGCCGCACGATCGGCGTAGTCGAGGTCGTGGAAGGCCGAGACACCCGCGGCCGCATCCAATCCCATCCGATAAGCAGTGTCACGCATCCGCTCCGGGTCCACCTCGGGGTACTCGCTCCAGAAACGATCCTGGTACGTCTCCCAGGCCCGGTGCGCGCGCACCATGTCCCCGACCGCGGGGACGGGGTCGCGCGGCAGCGTCGGCCGGACCGGGACCCCGTCGCCCGGCACGTGAGCCGTGCTTGCCTGCGTTTCCCGAAGCTGCACCGTGACTGCATGCCCGGGCGGGCGGTCCTGCGTGTGCCAAGTCTCTGCCAGGGCCGGAGTCACCCACAGTCCGCGGCCCGACTCAGCCGCCTCCACGGACAGCCGCTCGCCATGCACCGGCCCGGCGGGGTCGGGGTCGATCGCGGTGATTTGCAGCCTGCGCGCACCGTCGTCCCCGGCGACCACCGCGACTTCGACAGTCACGTCACGCGGGAGCGTCCCGGGCTGCAACAGTTCGTCCAGGATCTGCTCCACGTCCCGGAACTGGCCCCGGTTCTGCCAGTCGAACGCGGCCATCCGGTCGTGCGCCCAGCGCACCGCGGCGCCCGCGGCCGCCCGCTGGTCCTCGGGCGCCACGTCCGCCATCCGGAACAGGTGCGGCTCGGACGGTCCGGGCGGTTCGGGGTCGGCGCCCAACGCCGAGAGCGGCCGGTCGACCCCGGCGACAGCCGTCGAGTGTCCTTGGCGCAGCGACACTTCTGCCTCGAAGCGGACACCGTGCTCGGTCCGGACCTCGCGATAGACGATGCCGTAGACGCCGCGCAGGTCCGGATGCGGGGACCGGCCCCAGACGTAGGCCTCGTCGCGGACCGTGGTGCCGATCTGTTCGTGCCTGCGGACCTCGCCGTCCGCGCCCCGGTACAGCACCGAAAGATGTGCGCCGACACCGTTGTTGCGGACCGCGAGACCGCGGTACTCCTCGGCCACCACCACGACCCCGCCGTGCTTGCGCACGTGGGCGGCCGCGTCGTCGACGGCGCGGAAGCCGCCGCGGCGCCAGTCCGCCCCGCTGCGCCGGGCGTAGGTTTCGGCGTCCACGCCCGTCAGCGTGTGCGCGTGACCGGGCGGGAACGGCCGAACGTCCTCGTTGCCGGTGACCTCGCGGGTGAAACGCAAGCCCTCGTCGGCGCATTCGTTCACGACGTCGGTCCGCAGATGGTGCGGAACGTCCGCGTGATCCACCGCGCCGCCGACCCACTCGACCGGCTGATCCACGCCCGGCTGTCCGTGCGGCTGCTCGCCGGCTCCCAGCTGGTGTTCGGGCCTGCCCGGTTCGTGGAACCCGATGCCGAACACCCGCCGCCCGTGCGGGTCCTCGGTGCGCGGGCCGGGTTCCCAGTCCCGCCAGTGCGGTTCGTGGTCGACCAGCGCCGTGTCGTGCACAGTGCGCCGCGGGACGTCGTGCACGTCGAGGGTCTGGACGCGGCCGTCGTTATTGCGGAACAACACCAGCCGCGACCCCGCCGGGTGGTCCGCGAACACCGCGACCATGGCTCCCGGCCTGCGGTCCACGTGCGCTGCGACCGCATGCAGCGACTCGAATCCGCCGGGGTGGAAGTCCGCACGCGCCCGGCGCGCCCACTCCGCCGGATCCATCGGTCCGAGTCGACGCTCCAACCCGGCGGTGTCCACGGCGCCGGGCGCCAGCCGGTCGAGCAGCCGCAGGCCGAGGGCGCCGGAGTCGCGCGGGCTGCCCCGCAGCACCTGCGCCCACTCCTGCCCCCGCACCTTCGCCGCGTCCGCGGGGTGGACGTAGCCGCCCCGGCCGTCGCCCGCCGCCGGGGTCGGCTGCGGGCGCTCGGACGAGCCGACGTAGTTCACCAACTCGTCCACGTTCAGATGCCGGTGCAGGAAGTTCATGTGCTCGACGTCCGGAATCCCGTCCGGCAGCGCAGCGTAGTACTTGCGGCTCAGTTCCAGCTCCAGCAAGCTGCGAGCCTGGTACTCGGCGGTGCGGCCTTCCTCGAGGTGAAAGTACAGCAGCGCCGCCTTCCGCTCCGCCGTGCTCGCGGCGTGCACGTCGGCGGCGTAGTCGATGGCCAGCGGCACCGTGCTCAGCGGCATGCCGCCCGCGGTGACCACGTTGACTTCGGCCGCGGTGCCTACGTCGCCGAGAGCGATTTCCAGGTAGCCCGTCCGGACGTCGAAATGCAGCAGGTACGCCTCGGTGCCCAGCGCGGCGGCGGTTCGGTCGGCGTGGGCGAGGGCGCGCACGACAGTCTCCATCCGCGGGCGCAGCGACCGGTCCGGCGAATCCTGGAGCAGTTCATACTGATTCAGCTCGTCGAGGGCGCGGCGCAGCGACACCCGCTCGTGCACGTCCTTCCAGTACGGCGTGACACCGGCCACGTCGTGGCTGAACTCCGGTGCGTCCCTGACCATTGCAGCGCGGTCGTGCCAGTCCAGCTCGCGGTAGCCCGCGACGTTCGCGGTTGTGTCCGTGCGGCGCAGGTGCTCCGGATCCAGATCGTCGGCCGACAGCTCGCGATTGCGCTCGACCGCCTCGTCGAACCGGGCTTCCGCCTGCTGTCTGCGGACCTCCTCGGTCGCCATCACCTCTGGATCTGCGGGCAGCGTCTCGCGGATCGGGGCGTCGGCGGGCGGGACGCGCACCGTCGTGCGGTCGGCCTCGGCAAGCTCGAAAGTGACTGTCACGCCGTCCACGTCGGGGTCGACCCGAATGTGGCGGCCGAGCAGGTCGGTGAGGCAGAGCACCCGACTGCCGTCCACCTGGTCCAGCGGGACTTCGCGCCACGCGTCGGGAAGGTCGCCGCTGTGGTCGACCACGCTCACCGTCATGGTCCGGGCGCCCGGCGCCCCGGGCCCGATCACGCACGTGACGGTGGCGCCGTGGTGCATGTTGGGCCCCATCAGCTCAGCCAGGATCATCGCCGCTGTGTGGGCTTGCGCCGGATTGCCCCACTGCTGCGCGCGCATCCGCTCTTGCACCCACCGGCCCGCCTGGTCGATCCAATACGCATGGTCGACAACATGTGTCGGCGCCCGGTCGAGCCCCTCGACCGGCACCGCGAACGTGTGCGGGACCTCGTCGCCGCGGCCTGCCGCGACCAGCCCCATCGGCTCGATGTCGTAATCGACCCATTTCGCGCCCCACGCCGGATTCAGCGGGTCCCCCCGCACGGCCGCGGAGTCCAGTCGCCGGTGCCGCGAGGACACATTGACCTCGGGGATCCCGTAGTCGGCGGCGTGTCCGCTCAGCTCGACAGGATCGACGAGAGTCACCGAATCCACCAGGCCCGACAGCCTGCCGTCGGCCGCGGCACGGTGCACCAGCGACGCGCCCGCGCCCTCGCACACCACCTGGATCTGCGGCCGCGCGCCGCCGGCGGCGCCGAGTTCGCCTGCGAGCGCGGCGATCTGATGAGCCAACTCGCGGCCCGCGCCCGGCGTCGTGTCGGTGAGCATCACCACCGTCGGCGGCTTCTCGCCGGGCCGGGTGTTGAGCATTGCCCAGTCGTAGAGGGCGGCGCCGCGCTGCACCGGCTGGTCGAGCCCGCCGTTGGCCACCGGGTCGGCGACGTACACCACCACCCGCTCCGGACGGCCGTCACCGAGCGCGATCACGGTCCCCAGTCGGTCCGGGCTGGTCCGCAGCAGTCGAACCTGGGGTGCGCCGGGGGTGTCGGCGGCCCGCTCCTCCAACCGGTGCACCACCTCGGTCACATGGTCCAGCGAGGTGAGGCGGCCGTCGCCGATGCCGGATCGGCGCGGCAGGGACCTGGTATGGGCATCGGTCTCCGCGATGGCCGCACGATTCAACTCATCCCGGACGTTCCACGGGACGCCCGGAGACTCGGCGATCCGGGCATCGGATACGCCGAGTTCCCGACATACCCGCCCGTCCGGCATGCCGTGCCCGCGCAGCGTCTCCCACGCCGCGGCGACAGCCCTGGCCGCGGCTCGGGTTCGGTCGACCGTCGCGACGACCCAGGCCGCCGACTCGACCTCGGCCGCGGCCTGCCGCAGGCCGTCGAGCTGAGCGCGCACCGCATGCGAGTCGACCGGGCGAGCTGACCGGGCCGCGGTGGCCGCGGCCAGCGCCTCGGGACTCACCCCGCGCCGTTCGACCTGAACCTCGTCCACCCGGAATTCGGCGACGTGCTCCAGCGGGCCGAGACTGTCGACACCGACCAGCGTCACCCGCCGCACTCCGGCGTCGGCCAGTCTGCCGCCGCGGCCCGCGTAACCTGCCGTGTCTCCCGCGCTCCCGTGCACGACGAGATGCACGGGCGCGGCGACGCCGCGAATCTCGGCCACTGCCCGCCGCGCCGCCAGATCGCCGGTCAACCTGCGGCCGTCGAGCTCGGATTCTCGGCCGATGCCGACACGGCGCCCGGCCGCGGAATCCGCACCGTGGCCCAGCGGCTCGCCGCGCATCCGCACCGTCACCGCGGCGCCCTGCTCCGGCGCCATCCGGTGCAGGGCCGCGTAGTGCGCCACGACGTCCGGCAGGGCACCCTCCACGGCGAGTGCGCCGTTGCCCGCGCCGATCACGTGCACCGCTTGGAGGCGCGCCGATTCCGGTGTGCCGAAGGCGATTTCGAGACTGCGTGCCGACCGGCCGGGCTCGTTGAGCTCCAGCGTCAGCACATGCGCCCGGTGCCCTTCCCCCACGCCGGCCGCCAGCTGATCAGCGTCGCGCACCAGTTCGCGCAGCGCCGTGCACGACTGGAACTGCCGAAACTGCGTTTCGTTCATGGAGTTCAGCCGCCACCGCTGCTCGAGCGGGTCGAGCAGCCGCAGCAGCGCGAGCCGATTGGCCTGGTCCCGCGCACCCACCGGCAGACCTTCCAAACCGCGGAGCACGTCGGTGTGGCGGTACAGCAGGCCGTGCCGGGCGTCGGCGTCCAGGCTCGCGTACCACTGCGCCACCCGGTGGGCCTGGTCAGCGGAGGCTGTCACCACGGTGTCGCTCGGCGCAAGCCCGTGCTCCAACGGCCCGCCCGCCATCAGCTCGGCCAACGCCAAGTCGGCTCGCAGGCGCTGCGCCTGGGTGGGCGTGTCGTGAATGTCGGGCCAGTGCTCCTCGCCCGGGTCGGGGGCGTGGC
>JABFVX010000497.1 GCA_013362555.1 Mycobacteriaceae bacterium | reverse complement strand
CGCGGCGGCCTCGCCGTTTGGGTGTGATCCTGGGGGGGGGTGGTGGTGCTGTTGCAGCGCCTCGCCCACGGCGGAGGTCTGGTCCGCGGCCGCGAGCACGGTGTGGAGCAGACGCTGCGGATCCGCGGCGGCGTCGCCCGGGTCGACCGGGGTCGCCTGGATGGCCGCCGCCGCGGCGCCCGCGGGGATCGGGATGCCCAGCAGCGCCGCCAGGCGAGCGGGCGCGTCGACCCGGCTTCGGGGCGCCGCCTCGCCCGGCGGTGCTCGCCGCTGCGCGCGCTCGTAGCGGGCCTGCTGGGCGGCCTCGGCCTGCAAGTCCGGCGTAAGCGCGCGCAGGCGGACAGCGGCCTGCTCCAACTGCACTGCGGCGTTGTCGAGCGTCGTCTTCGCGGCCCGGACCGTCGGGGGGTGCTGTTCGGCCACTGCCTTCGCGTGCTCGGCAACGGCCTGGGAGTGCTCGGCGACAGCAGTGCGGTAGTGGACTACCGCGACGGCCCGGCGGGGGTTCGGCGATTCCTGGTAGAGCCGGTCGGTGAGCGCGACGCTGAAGCTGTAGCTGCCGTTTCGGCCGTTTCGGCCCGCGCGTGCCTGGCATTGCAGATCGGTGTCGGGGTTGGTGGAGCGGCCGAGCATGTGCGCGTGCACGCCGCCCAACTGGTCGACTTCGGCATTGACCACGGCGTCGAAGCCGCGACCGAGCATGCCTGCCGTGCCGACCGTCACCTCCGCCTTGCCGCCCGCCTTGTCCTTGACTCCCATCAGGGCTTCCTCGGCGGCATTGTTGTCGCGGTGTTCGGCGAACCACGTTCCGAGGATGGCGGTGTGCTCCACGTCCGCCTTCTTCAGCATCAGCGAGAATTTGCGGGCCACATCGTTTTCCGGGGCGATGACCAATACCGGGCGACCTTGTTCCTGCAACTCGCGCACCCGGGCGACCGCGTCGCGCAACTTGTCGGGCCCGGTCAGGAAGAGCCGGTCCTGTTCGCCGACGAGCTTCGAGCGGCCGAAGTCCTCCACGCGCGCAAGGCCGCCCTGCACCGGGAAGTTCTCCTTGATCTCGCCCGCGGTGCGCTCCAGGGTGCCCGACATCAGGCTCAGGCGGTCGTATCCGCCGAACACGTCCTGGACCGTGACCTGCTTGCTGCCCGGCGAATCGGCGTGCACGTCCAGACCGAACATGGCCTCGAGCATTTGGTGCCTGCCTCCGATCCAGCGGCTGTCCGTGCCGACTTTCGGGTCGCTGGCCGGTTTGCCGTTCTCGTCGAGGATCTGGATCGTGCCGTCGAAGACCTGGAAATCCCGGTTCAGGGTGAGTCTGCCCGCTTTGACGTCGAGGAACGCCTGCGCCATCTCGGTTTCCTTGGCGGTGAACTCCCGGCCGGTGTGCTTGTCCCACAGGGTGTTCATCGCGGCCAGGCTGAGGTCCGGCTGGTCGCGCAGGGTCTTGGCAGTCAGCGTTCGCGCCAGGGCGGCGTCGTCGGCGCCGAGCGGGCGGCCGCCCAGTTCTTGCAGGCGGGCGGCGAAATCGTCTGCGTCGCAGGCCCGGGCACGCAGCACGGCGCGCAGGAAGTCGCGCACGTGATGCACGTCGGAGCGCTCGGCGTCTGGAACGACCTCCCGCTGCCCCTCGGACAGGTAGTGGACGGTCTGATTGTGGATCAGCACGGCGTCCGCTTCGTCGATCGTCGCGGTGCGGCCCGGCGGCGGCCGGTCGTACAGCTCCGCCGTCGCCCGCTCGTCGTAGGTCATGTAGTAGACAGTCGGGCGCTCGGGCTCGGCGTGCGGGGTGTTCTTGTCGAACCGGACCACGTCGTAGCCCAGCTCGTCGAACATCGACTTGAACTGGCGCACACCGTCGTTGGCCAGTGTCTCGGTCGTGGTTATCACGTGGTGCACGCGCTCGCGCCTGCCGCTGGACAGTTCGACCGGAGTTCCGCGCGACAGCTGTGCCAGCGTGTCGAGCGCGCCGACCATGGACTTGCCCTGCCCGGTGCCCATCTGACGGAGGTAGCCGTGCTCGCCGAGCATGAACGCTTTGATCTGGTTCCACCGCGGGGTGTTGCCGGTGCCCGCCCGTACAGCGTCGATGTAGCGCAGCAGCGACTCGGCCGGTTCGCCGTGTTCCATGACGTGCCTGCGCTGCTCCCATGATTCTCCGGCCAGTTCGTCGATGCGGCACTGGTACAGCGCCCGTGCGGTTTTCGCCGCCGAGGTGAAATGCGAGCCCTGTTCGGCACTGAGGTCTGCCCGCTCCGCCGGGTCCGTCGCGGGCAGTGCGTTCAGCGCCAGTCGCAATTGCTCGGTCAAGTGCGTTGCGCGCTCCGACATGGGTGCTTCGGTCGCTGCGCCGTCGCCGGGGAGTTCCGGGTCGTGCGCGGCGGGCAGGTGTTCCGACTGTTGCAGCTGTTCGCCGGAGGGGTGGTGCTCGGCGGGTGCGCCGGGGTGCCCGTGCGCCGGTGCCGCCGCGGCTTTGTCTGCCGCGGCGGTGCTTTCGTGGCCGGCGGACCGGTGCTCCGTGGCGACCGCGGACGCGCTCGACAGGATCGGAGCCCGGTCGGCCGGACCCGCCGCTGCCGCCCGCTCCCGGACGAGCGGGTCCCGTCCCGGAGCGAGCAGCCGCTCGGGCCGGATCGGCGCCTTCGCCGCTGTGCGCCCAGCGTGGTCCGGAGCGACGAACGGGACGCTGCCGTCGATCGGCATCGTGTGCGCCGCCGGTCCGAACCGGGAAGGCGCGGACTCCCGGACC
>JABFVX010000362.1 GCA_013362555.1 Mycobacteriaceae bacterium | reverse complement strand
AGTGCTCCGGGGGCGCACTCGCCGGCGTGATCGGGGCACTCACCGGCGACGGCTGCTAGAACGACGGCTGCTGGAACGACGGCTGCTGGACCACTGCACCCGTAGCGTGCGTCTGCACCCGCAGCTGCGGGTGCAGACGCACGCTACGGGTGTGGAAGGGCGTGTCAGGACAGTGTCGGGATGTGGTTCGCGATGTGCCCGCGGGCGCTGATCCCCAGTTTGGTGAAGATGGCGAGCATCTGCGATTCGACGGTGCGGATCGAGGTGCCGCGCCGCGTTGCCACCGCGCTGTTGCTCCAGCCTTCCGCCGCCAACACCGCCACCTCGCGTTCGGCCGGGGTGAGCAGTGTCCACAATCCTTCGCGCCGCTGCGACCTGTGCAGCGACTGCGCAACCGTGAGGCGCCCGAGGGCGAAGTCGTGCACCTCGTTCAGTTCCGGGCGCAGCGTCGCGCCGCGCTGGGTCGCCGCACGGTGCCGCGAGCGGCCCAGGACACCGCGCACGATTCGCACCGTCCCGGCGACTTCGGACTGGATCGGGCGTATCCCGGACAGCTCCACGCCGAGGCAGGACCGCTGGACGCTCGCGCCGCCCAGCAGCTGCGCGGCCTCGACCGCCGCGGCCAGAACGGCCGGGTCGTTCGGGTCGGCCGCGTCGGAGATCGTGCGCGCCAGCGTCCAGGCTCGCAGATGGACCGCCCATGAGGCCGCACAGGCGTCACCGCCGTCCACGAAGCGCTGCAGCGCCGCCCGCTCGTGCCGCAGCGCGGCGAGCGGATCGCCGTACTTGGTCTGCACCACGGAATCTGCCAGGTCAGCCCAGGCCAGCGCCGATTCGACCCCGCTCGCGCCGGCGTGGGCCCGCCCCTGCTCCGCCAAGGTGACCGCCTGTTCCCGCGATCCGAGAAATCCGGCCACGAGCCCAGTGATCAAGGCACAGTGGACGGTGTCGCCCTCCGCACCCGCGGCGCGGGCGTACTTGCGGGTGGCCCGGCACAGCACCTCGACCGCCTGCGGATCCGCGCGCGAGAACAGCACGGTCCCCCACGCCATCTCGACCGCGGGCGGAAGGCCGAGGTCAGCGCCCGGCGTGTCTTTCCAGGTCCTGTGCGCATCAGGATCCAGGCCGCACCGCGCGACGCAGTCCGCGAGGACGCGGTCGGCCTCCGCCCGGTCGCCCTGCCACACCGCGCGCTGCACGATCGACGCGCCGATCGACAACAGGAAGTCGTCGGGAAGGTCGGCGCCGACATCCCAGGCCCGGTACAGCGCACGCGCGGCCAACACACGCACGGCACGGAAGCCGCCGCCAACGGACGTGAGCCGAGCCCGCAGCAGGTGTGCGCACATTTCCAGGCCGGCGGCGGTCATTCCGGGGACCGTCTCGCACCGCAGGACGGCCGTCACGATGTCGCTCCAGACATCTCGGGCCCAGCCGCGCAACGCCTCGCCCTGGTCTTTGGACCAGTGCGTGGCTGCCCGCGCGATCTCGTCGCGAAAATACTCGACGTGGCGCCGAGCCATCAGCACGGACTCTTCGGTCCCGACCGCTGCCCGCCGCCGATCCAGCTGTCGCGCCGCGTACACGCGCACACTTTCGACCAGGGAGTACCGGGCCACGGTCGACGTCATGTGCGCAGTGACCAAGGACTGGTCGACGAGGTCCCACAGCACCTGTTCGACGCGCTCGGCAGGCAGCGGTCCCGTTCCGCTGTCACCGATGGCGGGCTTGTCGCCGCAGACAGCGATGATCGCGTCCAATTCCACACCGGGGCGGGCAGTTCCGGCGATCGCGTCCAGACTCGTGTCGGCGACCGAGGCGAACACCGCCATCCGGTCGAGCAGTAGGCGCTGCTCGTCCGAGCACAGCCGATAAGACCATTCGATGACGTCGCGCACGCCTTGATGGCGCACGTCGCTGTCCGCGGCCTGGTGGTCGACCCACGCCAGACGTCCGTCGTCGCCGGGCTCGCCGGTCAATTCGGCGCGAACCCCCGACAGCGGCGTGCGCGTCAACCGGGCAGCCGCCAGTCGAATGTGCAACGGGTGGTTGTCGAGGCGCCGACATATCGCGGCGGCCGTTCCGGTATCGGATTCGGCGACCGGGTGGCCGGTGAGCGCGGACCGCGCGCGAAACAGATCCAGGGCCTCGTCGTCCGACAGCGGCGGCACGACGATGCGGTGCTCGTCCGCGTACCCGACAGGTTTGCGACTGGTGGCCATGATGGTCAACTCCGGCACCTCGTCGAGCAGGCGGCCGACCAGTCGGCCCGCAGCCTCCGCCAGGTGTTCGCAGTTGTCCAGCACCAGGATCGTCCGCTGCGTCCGGCCGGCGCCGTCCCCGGCCAACACCGAACGCAGCGCATTCCACGTGGCGCCTGCCTGATCCGCGCCCGCAACCGTGTACGTGACGAAGTCGGCGATCACCGTGTCCGCCGAACCTTCGGGTATCGACGCCAGTCCCGCCCAATACACCTTCGGACCTCGCGCCCTGCGGTTGCGGACGACCACTTCGGCCGCCAGCCGGGTCTTGCCGACGCCGCCGGACCCGAGCAGCGTCAACAACCGGGCCCGGCGTGTCAGCAAGGTGATGATCCGGTCGAGTTCCTCTTCCCGGCCGACGAACCGATCGGCTCCGGCAGGCGGGCGGCCGCGGGAGGCGCTTTTCACAGACATCCGAACTCGCATGGTGGGCAGAACGTCTCTGAAGCATAGGGCACACGCCGGCCCTGCACCCGTTGCGCGCGTGCACAC
>JABFVX010000312.1 GCA_013362555.1 Mycobacteriaceae bacterium | reverse complement strand
ACGAGCAAGGCCGGATGGACGCCGACGCGCTGGCCGCGGCCTGCGCGCGCGACGCGGGCCACGGCGCGGTGCTCGCCGCGACCATCGGCGCGACCATGACCGGCGCGATCGACGACGTCGAGGCGCTCGTCGCTGCCGCAAGGCGATCGGGCCCGGTGTACGTGCACGCCGACGCCGCCCTGGGCGGGCTCATCGTGCCGTTCACCGACGCCGGTTCGGCGTGGGGCTTCGCCCGGCCCGAGGTCGGCAGTGTCGCGGTGAGCATGCACAAAGCGCTCGGCATGCCGACACCGTGCGCGCTGGCGCTGTGCCGCGCGGAACTGGTGCATGCGCGGGTGGAAGGGGAGTACATCGGCGCGACCGACGCAACCCTCGGCTGTTCGCGCAGCGGCCTAGCGGTCGCGCTAGTGTGGCACGCGTTGGCCACTGCCGGGCGAGAAGGCTTGGCCGCCAACGCCCGTCGCGCGCTCGAGATGGCCGAGCATACCGGGAAACGGCTCGCCGACGCGGGCCTGAACCCGGTGCTCGCGCCCGATTCGGTCGTGGTCGTGTTCGACCGGCCCGCGGACTGGGTCTGCCGCAAGTACCACCTCGCCACTGAGGGCGACCGCGCGCACGTCGTCACGGTGGGGCATGTGAGCGAGCAGGTCATCGACGAGCTGTGCCGAGATGCCCAGGCGGGGCCGCGGTAAATACCCCCGGGTGCGCTGGAATCCGACATCGGCCCCGCCGTGGGCGACACCGTCGTCCGAGGGCTGACCGACCACATCGCCCGCCCGCATCCGGAGCTGGGCCGCCCGGGCGCGGTGCGCCCGTTCGTGAAACCGACGCCGGCCGTCACGGCATCTATCCGGGTGGAACCTTGCACGAGTTCAGGGGAGTCGCTGCAACCAAGAGCATGGCGCCGTGGTGGCCGGGCCGACTACGGAGCCGTGATGTGGTCGATTCTGTCGGCAGTGATAACTGCGATCAAGCAGATTGAACACTCTTTGCCCACCTGTGCCTGGGTGATACCGATCCAGCGGCTCTCACGGTGCCACGCCGGAAACGCGCCGTGACAGCCCATGTCGAAGATCAACGCTTCGGCGACTGCGGGGAGTGGATCCTGAGCGACAAGCGCCGGTTGGAACACTTCCAAGTCGATTGTGCTCGGTGTGCCCCATTCCTGGGTCAGCGCTGCAAGTAGTGCCGTGTATTCGGCGTCGATGAGATTGCTTTCGCTGTTGTAGTACTCGTCGAAATCATCGGTGTCGTCCCATTCGTGCGACCAGAATTCCCCGGATGCCCGCAGTACGACGAGCATGAAATCCTGGCCCGGGTGTTCGTCGGCAGAGTGGTTCTTGGGCGGCTCGGCGCATGGGCGGGTGAGCAGGTCATAGACTCTGGCCACGTGCTCTGCGGTCCGGACATCGTCTGGTAATGGCATGGCCTCGGTCTTCCCTGTGATTGCCTCGGTGCGGGATTCGCAGTCGCGGACGCAGTGGCGATGTTCCTTCGCTTGGGCGCCCCGGTCAACGGCCACAACAGCGCTCAGAGCGTCCAGAGCGACCCGTTGAGTGCGCTGAACGCACTCAACGGGTCGTTGTGGAGGTTCGAAACGCAGCTCGGGCTCAGTCGTCGAGTCTGCCCATCGTCAGGTTGATGGTTGTTCCGGTGAGGCCGCTGGCTTGGTCGGAGGCCGCGAAGACCGCGGTGTGCGCCATTTCGGCCAGGGTCATCAAACGGCGGGTATGGGTGGTGCTGGCGAGCATGTCCTGCCATTGCTCCCATGTCATTCCGGACGCCGCGGCGCGCGGGCGGTACGCGTCTTGGATGGTGGGTGTCTCCGGCATGGCATAGGGCCGCAGGCCCACCACCCGCACGCCGTGTGGAGCAAGTTCGGCGGACATGTCCCGGGTGAGGGCTTCCTTTGCCGCCTGCGCGGGACCGTAACCGCCGACGAGGGGGATACCGGTCCGGGAATGGGCGGCGGTGACGGTCATGATCACGCCGGACCCACCGGCGACCATCCGGCGCGCAGCCAGTCGCCCGGTCAGGAAGTACGACGTCACCAGCGTGGTGATCGGCAGCGTGAACTGCCGGTCGGCCAACTCCGTCAGCGGGACGCCCAGGATGTCCCCGCTGGGAATGCCCACCGCGTTGAATGAGATGTCGAGACGTCCGGCGTCCGCCACGACGGCCTCGAGATGCAGATCGATGGCGTCACCGTCGAGCGCGTCGACCGCTGCCGCGGTTGCGGACCCGCCGGTGGACCTGATGTCGCCGGCGACGGCTTCCACGGCCGCGAGGTTGCGTCCGGTGAGGAACACCGCTGCGCCCTCGGCCGCGAACGCCCGGGCAACCGCACCGCCGATCCCCCCGGCGGCTCCATAAACCACAGCGACCTTTTTGTCGAGCAGCATGATTGGCTTCCTTTCTGTCGGTCGTCCATGACGGGGTGTTTCAGCCGTCGATTGATATAGATGCCGAGCGAACGAGAAAGTGGGCGTCGCCCAGTTCGAGCGGTCCGCGCTGTCTATACAGCTGAACCGTGAAGAAAGGCCGACCCGTGGGAACGTCGAATGTCGAACCGCCCGAGCCGACGCGTATCGGCAATGTGGACTGGTTGGAGCCGTTTCCCGATATCGATTCCTACTCCGGGCCTCCTATGCGGCCTGTGCCGCAGGCCCGCTACGACTCGACGGAGTCTTTGTCGCTGGAATTCGTCGCCACGGCACAGTCATTGCCGCCGCGCCGCCGCGCTGTCCTCATCCT
>JABFVX010000352.1 GCA_013362555.1 Mycobacteriaceae bacterium | reverse complement strand
ACAGCGATACCGCCGACGAGCCCGCCCTGGTGCTGCGTCTGCTGGAACCCGACGAACCCGCTGCCGAACTCTGGCGGCTGGAGGTGTGCCTGCGCGCCGCGGGCGAAGCGCCGCGGCCGGTGTCCGCGCGCGGCGTCGAGCCGCAGCTGCTGCGTACGGCTCTGTCCAAACTCGGTGACGCGATGAAGGCCTACCCCCGGCTGCGGGATGTCCCCGCCGACCCGGACGGGTTGGATCTGTTGCTGCCCACTGCCGTCGTGATCGATCTGGTCCGGCACGGGGCCGAAGCGCTGCAGTCCGCGGGCGTGAACGTGCTGTTGCCGCGCGCCTGGCGGGTGGCGACGCCGTCGCTGCGGCTCAGCGTGAGCAGTCCGGCTGCGGTACCGGCGGGACACAGCGCGGTCGGCATGAACGAACTCGTCTCCTACCGCTGGCAGTTGTCGATCGGCGACATACCGCTCACCGACGCCGAGATGGCGCGGCTGGTGGCGGGCACCTCGGATCTGGTGCGGCTGCGCGACGACTGGGTGCAGGTCGACCGCAAGGTCGTGGCAGGCGCGGCACGCTACATCACCGGGAGGCTGGACGCGGCGCCGACGAGCCTGGCATCGGTGTTCGCGGAATTGACGAGCACGCGGCTGCCGGATGTCCCGATCACCGACGTGTCGGCGCAGGGGTGGGTGGCCGGGCTGTTCGAACCGGCCGCGAAGCCGGCGGGCGTCGCCGCGCCGGCCGGATTGAAGGCCCAGCTCCGGCCGTATCAGCAACGCGGCCTCGACTGGCTGGTGACGATGAGCGAGCGGCGGCTGGGGGCGCTGCTCGCCGACGACATGGGACTGGGCAAGACCGTGCAGGTGCTGGCCCTGCTCGCGCACGAACTCGACACCGGCACTGCCGGTCCCACACTGCTGGTGTGCCCGATGTCGGTGGTCGGCAACTGGGAGCGCGAGGCTGCGACGTTCGTGCCCGCGCTGCGGGTGCTGGTGCACCACGGGACCGACCGGCTCGCCGACGGTGCGCTGGCCGCGGCCATCACCGAATCCGACCTGGTGATCACCACCTACAGCCTGGTCGCCAAGGACCTCGACCAGTTGCGCGGCAGGCCGTGGCGGCGGGTGGTGTTGGACGAGGCCCAGCACATCAAGAACGCGAACACCGCCCAGTCCCGCGCCGTGCGGGCCATCGAGGCCGAACACCGAGTGGCGCTCAGCGGCACCCCGGTGGAGAACCGGCTGGAGGAGCTGCGTTCGATTCTCGACTTCGCCAATCCGAAACTGCTGGGCAGCCCGCAGACTTTCCGGGCCCGGTTCGCGGTGCCGATCGAGCGGGAGCGCGACAGCGTGGCGGCCACCCGGCTGCGCACGCTGACGGCGCCGTTCGTGCTGCGGCGCGTGAAAACCGATCCGGCGGTGATCAGCGACCTTCCGGAGAAGCTCGAGATGACCGTCCGGGCCAACCTCACGACCGAGCAGGCGGCCCTGTATGAAGCGGTCCTGGCCGAGATGCTGCGCCGGATCGACGAAACCGAAGGCATTGCCCGCAAAGGCGCTGTCTTGTCCGCGCTGACACGGTTGAAGCAGGTCTGCAATCATCCGGCGCATTTCCTCGGCGACGGTTCCGGGGTGCTGCGGCGCGGCAAACACCGGTCGGGAAAGCTCGCACTGGTCGACGACGTGCTGGATTCGGTGCTCGCGGACGGCGAGAAGGCTTTGCTGTTCACCCAGTTCCGGGAGTTCGGCGCGCTGCTCGCGCCTTATCTCGCCGACCGATTCGGCGGGGTGGTTCCGTTTCTGCACGGCGGCGTGCCCAAGCGCCGCCGCGACGCCATGGTGGCCGAGTTCCAGTCGGCGGCCGGGCCGCCGCTGATGCTGCTCTCGCTCAAGGCGGGCGGCACCGGGCTCAATCTGACCGCCGCGAATCACGTTGTCCACCTGGATCGCTGGTGGAATCCTGCCGTGGAGAACCAGGCTACCGACCGGGCCTTCCGGATCGGCCAGACCAGAAACGTGCAGGTTCGCAAGCTGGTGTGCGTCGGCACCGTCGAGGAGCGGATCGACGACATGCTCGCCGACAAAGCACAACTCGCCGATCTCGCCGTCGGAGCCGGGGAGAACTGGATCACCGAGCTGGGCGGGGACCAGCTCCGCGAGCTGATGGCACTGGGATCGGAGGCGATCGGCGAATGAGCTTCGAAAGCTGGGAACGTCGCTACCCCAAGCGCCGCACGGTCCGCGGCGGAATCGAAAGCAGCAGCCGCCGGGGCAGTTTCGGTCGCAGCTGGTGGGCGCGCGCGCTGGTCGACGCTGTGGAGTCGGTCGCCGACCCGGGCCGGATGACGCGCGGGCGCACCTAGGCCCGCGCGGGACAAGTCATCGCGATGCAAGTCGAGCGCACCGGCGTTGCAGCCGAGGTGCAGGGGAGCCAGCCCGCGCCGTTCGCCGCGGTGTTCGCGCTGCGCCCGCTCGACGACGCCCGGCTCGACAGCGTGGTTGCGCTGGTGCGGGACAGTCCCGGCATGCTCGCGGCCATCGTCTCCGGGGCCCTGCCCGCAGAACTGGGCCCTATCCTGCTGCCCGCCGGCGCGGCCGAGTTGGTCTTCGACTGCACCTGCCCCGACAGCGGGTGGCCGTGCAAACACGTCGCCGCCGTCGTGTACCTCACTGCCGAGCGCCTCGACGCACACGCCCTGGACATCCTCACGCTGCGCGGGATCGACCTCGACACGCTGATCTCGGAAGTGGAGCGCACGGCGGCCGGTTCCGGTGACTCCGGGCCCGACGACGACATCTACGGCGACCGCACGGAGCTGCCCGCGCTGCCGAACCCCGAGCGGCGCGGCGCGCTCAGCGATCTGGACCAGATTCCATTGCGCCGGGCGCTGCGCTTGGTCACCGATAAGGAGAGCGATGTCGGCGCCGCCGTCGACTCGCTCGCGCTCCTTTACCGGCGGCTCCAGCGGGACCCGTAAAGTGCGCCTGACGCCGCCGGGGCGTCCCTGCACATGTCGTGCCGGAACACAAGGATGGTGGCCGTGCCCAGTGCCCGGTTCTTTTTCGACGCCGGTTCCGGGATCGTCCTGTGGGCAGCGGACGACGAGACCAGGCAACAGTGGGACTATCCGCTCGACCTCGACGACCTTCCGGTCAGCGACGAGCTCCGGGCCGGACTGGCCGACCTGCTCGACCGCAACGACGTGTCGTTCAACTGGGCGGAGCCGTCGGGTCCCGGGCCGTGGCGCGAAGACGACTGCCGAGTCTTCGTCGAGGATGCCCGCGCCTGGCTCGACCGCGCCCGCGCCGAGCTCGGGCCGGGCTGGCTGATACGCGACGAAATGTATGAGCCGCACGAAGATCCGGGGCTCGACCGCTACCTGGCCGACCCGCACTGCCATCCGCCTCGGTCGCTCGCTCGACGCATCGCCGACCTCGATGCCGCGGTCACCATGACCGCGCCCATGCGCACGCTCGTCGCCCAGGCGAACCTGCCGCATGCCACCGGCAGCGAGCTGGCCCCCGGCGCGGCCTCGGTCCTGACCGGAGGCTGGATCCACCAACACCGCGGCCCCCAACTGGTGCGCCGACACCTGCAGACCTTCCACGGCCGCGGCCCCGACGAATTCGACGACACGACGGCGTACGAGGCGGCGGTGAACGGTCGCGCCGTCGACGACTTCGACCTCGCCGACGACGACACCAAGCCGGTGCGCCTGCTGTGTCGCGCGGTCGCACTGAGCGTGAGCCTGCTGGAACTGCTGCGGGCAGATTCGCCCCCGACCACGGCCGCGATCGGCATCGCCCAGAACCCGCAGCGCCAATGGACGGGGTATCAATGGTTCTGGTCCGAGCACCCCGGCGAGAAGCCCCATTTCACCGTGGACCCCGATTCCGACCGCGAGCTGCTCATGACGATGTCACTGTCCGCGGCAGCCCTGGCCCGATTCTCCAGAATGACCCGCGACGTGCACTGAACGCACGTCACGGGTCATTCTGGAGAATCCAGTCAGGTGAACCGGAGCTGGTCGGGCGCCGGGAAATACGGGGGCGGGTCCTCGGCGAGGTGGTAGTACTCCAGGCTGGAGAGCCTGCCCTCCTCGACGAAGAGGATCAGGCCGCCGTCCGGGACCGCGGCTTCCACGGGGATCCTGCTGTCGACCACAGCCGTCGGCAAGGTCACGTCGACGGCGAGGTCGACCGTCGGGCAGCCGCAGTGGCACTGGCCGACCACCCGGGCCGTGGCCAGTTGGGCGCGCAGTTGCGGTGCACCTGGGAACGGCCGGTCGAGCATCGCGCTCAACACGTTTCGTTCGACCTCGGTCAGCGGGCGGTCCATTCCGACAGTATGGCCCGTCCCGCCTGCGGGTACGACCTGTTAATTGCGCAGAACACATTTCACGGGTTGTTCCGAGGCGGGTTAGTATGAACATAATCGTGGGCCATTATCGAGGTGATCGAAATGTTGCGCATTACACGAATTGTCGGACTTTCATTATTTGTCGGGATTATTGCCGCCGCACCGACGACTGTGGCATCGGCAGCTCCGGTGTATTTCGGTGGCAGCTGTGCGATCGATTCCGGCAACCGCGCCGCCACCATCGACGCGTTGCGGATGAAATGCACGGGCGACGAAGCCCTCGCGGTGTACAAGGCGGCGCCGCGCGGTGCGGTGCCGCAGGGAGTCAAGGACGGCTGGGTGACCCATACGTCCGCCGCCGCTCTCGTGGCGCCCGCGATCTGGTCCGGCAAGACCTTCCACACCGGCCCGAACGGCGGGTACCTGACGAACCGGACGGCCATCGGGGACCAGTGGCGCGCTGACGTCTACACCACGCCGTCGCGGATCGACGGGCGCCCGACCTGGCTGCTCGACTACGGGTCCTCCCCCACCCCCGCGCTGTACGACGAGATCCGCGAAGTCGTGCCCGGCGTCTGGTTCGGATACTCGCTGATGCGCGACGCAGGATCCGGAACCGTCCTGCTGTCGTTCGTGCTCGCCTGATGGCGGCGCCGGGAGAGGCAGTGGCGACGGCGGGCGAGGACCGGTCGGCGATGCAGGTGCGGCTCGCGATGGCCACCGCGGTCGGACAGGCCGTGCACCAGGTCGTCGACCAGCCGCGGGTCCTCGACGACCCGATCGCGGTGCCGCTGGCCGGGCTGAGCCCGGACCTGCTGCGGTCCTTCGGCGACAGCGAACCGCGCCACCGCGCGGGCCGCCTCTACGTGGCCAGCCGGAGCCGGTTCCGCGACGAACTGATCGGCGCCGCAGCGCGGCGCGGCGTGCGACAAGCGGTATTGATCTTTCCCGGACTGACCACTTTCGCGTACCGGCGTCCAGATTCGGAACTGACGGTCTTCGAAGTCGACAATGCCGCGGTGCAGACTTTCAAGCGCGAGCGACTCGGCGTCGTCGGCGTCGCGACGGGGCCTGGAGTCCGGTTCGTCGAGCTCGAACCGGACGGGAAGCTGCGCGCCGCGGCGCTGGCCGACCAGGGGTTCGACCGCACCAAGCCGTGCGTAGTCGCCTGCGTGGGCGCGCTGCATTTCACCTCGCCCACATTCGTGGCGGACACCGTGCGCGCGGTGGCGGAACTGTCGGTCGCCGTGGATTTCGTGGGCGACTTCTTCGACCGGCCGGATCCGGCCGCGCCGGAACGGGAGAACCTGCACGGCCTCACCGCCGCCCTGGGCTTCCCGCCGCGCAGCTTCTTCACCGTCGCCGAGATGAACGCGGAACTGACGGCAGCAGGCTTCGAGATACTGGCCAATCTCACGGCCACCCAGGTATGCGCCCGCTACGGCGCATCCGGCCCCGAACTCGACCGCAACCTTGCCAATCTCCACCTGTTCCACGCGACAACTACTTCCGGAATGACCCGTGACGTGCGTTGAACGCACGTCACGGGTCATTCCGGACAAAGCTTGATGGGCCGATTGTGCCCTACGCCTGGATGATTTCGATGTTCACCATGGCGCCGAGCGAATCGCAACTGGCCCAGGACTGGTTCTGTCCGTACTGCTTCGGGCCGTACTTCCAGTAGGTGAACGGGACAGGCCAGGCAACGCACGTGAGCTTCACCTGGTGCCAGGTCGGCAGCTCGCAGTTGGCCATCCCGCCGGTGTTGAAAACGTTGTAAACGTGACAGTTGGCCTGCCACACCGGAACGTCCGCCTGAGCCACGCCGCCGCCGACGAGCGCGGCGGCCGCAACTGTGGTGGTCACGGCGGCGCCGGCGGCAAATCGCCTCGCAGTGAGCATTCCCGTACCTCCTGAGTGAGTGTTGCCCAATACATCGCGGCGAGGTGGCTACCGTTACGCAACCGCGTGCCCGCGACCGGGTAATGCGATGATGCTGGACGTGCAGTGGGCATTCTGGCTGGTGGTGTTGGTTGCGGCGGCAGTGGCGCTGGCGGCGCTGGCGCGACGCTGGGGCGTGGGCGAGCCGTTCGTGCTCACCGTCGCGGGCGTGGCGGCCTCCTTTGTGCCGCATGTGCCCGCCTTCGACGTGGACCCGGAGCTCGTGTTGCTGGGATTGCTGCCGCCGCTGCTGTACTCGGCGGCGATTCGCACCTCGCTGATCGACTTCCGGCCCAAGAAGCTGTCGATCACGCTGCTGTCGGTGGGACTGGTGCTGGTCACCGCGCTCGCCGCGGGCGTAGTGGTGTACTGGCTGCTGCCGGTGCCGTTTTCGGCAGCGGTGGCGATCGGGGCGGTGGTGGCGCCGCCGGACGCCGTGGCCGCGACGGCAGTGGCCCGGCGGGTCGGGATGCCGCGGCCGATCGTGACGCTGCTCGAGGGCGAATCGCTGTTCAACGACGCGACAGCGCTGGTCATCCTGCGCACGGCCATCGCGGCGACAGCCGGGACTGTCACGGTATGGGAGGCTGGAGCGGACCTCGTGCTCGCCGCGGGCGGCGGCGCGCTGTTCGGCGTGGTGGCGGCCGGGGCGCTGACGATGCTGCGGCGCCGCATCGCCGACCCGGTTCTCGACACCAGCGTGTCGTTTCTGGCCCCGTGGCTGGCCTACCTTCCGGCCGAGTCGGTGCACACCTCCGGCGTGATCGCGGTGGTGACCTGCGGGCTGATCCTGGGCTTCGGGGCGCCGCGGTGGCAGAGCGCGGCGTCTCGGATCGCCGAGCAGACGAATTGGCGCACAATCCAATTCATCCTGGAGAGCGTCGTCTTCCTGCTGATAGGCCTACAAGTGCGCCACATCGTCGAAGCGGCCTGGCGGAGCGGGCTGTCGCACGGCACGCTCCTGCTCGCCTGTGCGGCCGTGCTGGCCACGATCGTGCTCGTCCGACCGCTGTGGGTGTTTCCGTCCACGTACCTGTCCTGGTGGCTGGAAGGACGGCGCTACCACAAACCCAAGCCGCGGTGGACCGCTCCGGCGGTAGTCTCCTGGGCGGGCATGCGCGGCGTGGTGACACTGGCGGCCGCGCTGCTGCTGCCGCAGGACACGCCGCAACGGGCCACGCTGATCCTGCTGGCCGTGGTAGCGGTCGCCGGAACGCTGCTACTGCAAGGCATTTCGCTGCCGTGGCTGGTGCGCACGCTGCGGCTGCGCGGGCCGAGCCGCGCGGACGACCTGTTACAGGAGGCGAACCTGCTCCAGCAGGCCTCCACCGCGGGGCTGGCCGCGTTGGACGCCAATGTCGCGGCAGACACGCCTCCGGATGTCGTTGCCGCCCTGCGCGACCGGGTGGTCTACCGGGCACGCACCGCGTGGGAACGGGTTGCCCGAGTCGACTCCGAACGCGTCACCCCGAGCGGGGAATATCGGCGGCTCCGGCTCGCCATGTTGGCCGCCGAACGCGACACCGTCTTGCACGTGCGGCATTCCGGCGGCGTCGACCACGAGGTCATGCAGCACGTGATGGCGGCGCTCGACCTCGAAGAATCGACCATCGACCGGATCCGCGAGGTCGACGAGGCTGACGAGCCGCCCACCGGACCCGCCCGCAATCCGTGCGAGCATCTGCGGGCGGCGCCGCTCGGCGCCGACCTGGACCCCGCGCAGGTCTGCGCCGAGTGCGTGGCGGAAGGACTGCCCTGGGTCCACCTGCGCGCCTGCTTGGCCTGCGGGAATGTCGCGTGCTGCGAGTCGTCGGCAGGCAACCACGCCACCAAGCACTTCAACGGGACGGGCCATCCGGTCATCCGCAGCGCGGAGCCGGGCGAAGTCTGGCGCTGGTGCTACGTCGACGAACGCCTCGGCTGAGGCAGCGCTGTAACACTTCGGTCGACACTTTCGACGAAGGGACAGACCGGTCGCCCCATTAAGGCCGGCTGGAACCCTCGGCGAAAGGCAGCACATGGGCGATCTTTTCGGTCGCATGTTCCGGCGGCACGCCTGGTACGAGTCCTACCCGCTCACCGCCGAAGACGAACGATTCATGTGGCGGCTGTACGGCCACACCCTGCTGCCTACCCTGATCCGCCTGCCCAGCGGCCGCTCCACCACCGGCGAGGAACTCCGCGCATGGTTCCGCGGCAAGCCGAGTCTCCGCCGCGCCCAGTAGCGATCCCTTACACCCGGAGTGTGGATCAGCTAGCGGACCTCCAGCAGATCGTCGAACAGATCACGGTAGGAGCACAGGGCGGTGCGCAAGTTCTCGGTGTCGGCGTGATCGCCGCCGGACCACTGGCCTGCCAGGGTCTTGGTGCGTTCCTGGTAGCGGGCTGTCACCTCGTCGACCAGGTCGGTCACCAGTTCCGCAGCGCGGCTGACGGCGTCGTGGGGATCGTCGACGAAAGCGCCCTGCACCTCCCGCCAGCGGGTTCGCAGTTGCTGGACGTCGCCGCGGTCGGGAGACTCGGACCGCGCCGGCTCCTCTTGCTGCGTGTCGGTTTCCGCCATGTCTGCGGGCGGAGATACCCGGTCCGGGTCGATACTCATTGCTGTACGCCTTTCGTCGTGCCTGCCTCGGCGCCGACCAAGTCATGGAACAGCTCGCGGTAGTGCACTATCGCGCCGCGAATGTCCTCCGTGGACGCAGAATCCCGGTGGTTCGCCACGGCGTGCGCGGCGCGGTAGTGATCCAGCGCAGCCGCGTGCTCGACGGACAGGTCCGCGACTTGCTGGTCGAAACCGCCGGTGGGATAACCACGTTCGCCCAGAATCGAGCTGATCAAGCGGTCGGCCTCGGTCAGGCTCTCTTGCGGGTCGTCGATGAAGCGTTCCTGCACCAGCGCCCAGCGGCCTGCATAATGCCGCTTCTGCTCGGCGGACAAGTCATGCAGGTCCAGGTCGGCATGTCTGCGTTCGCGTTGCGCCAGTTCATGTTCCGCCGTGCGGCGATCGCCGGACTGCTCAACGGCCCTGTCGTACTCCGGCCCGAAGCGGGAACGCAGTTGCATCCTGCGCCGCAGTGGCAGCAGCGTGACGATCACCGCGGCAAGAATCACCGCCGCGACGGCGATAAGCACCCAAATTCCGGTAGACACTCGGTCCTCCTTCGACGAGATACCCCGTACCTCAGATATGCCTCGCCGGCGGATAGCCCAAACCCCACACCCGATGTGTGTGTTCACACCCGCAGCTGCGGGTGTGAACACACACATCGGGTGTGGGAACTATGGTTCGCTTTTGCAGGTGACGTTGGGGACCGGGTCGTACTTGACGTTGCGGGTGTGGCGGTAGATTTCGCGGCCGGAGCCGTGGTCGCGGATGATGCGGGTGTCGCTGATGGTGAAGCCGGGGGCGCCGTTGGACGTGATGCAGTCCTTGCCCTCGGGCAGGGTGATCTGCTTGGGCTCGGTGGGTTTGGTCCGTTCGCCGGTGACGGACTCGACGTCGACGTGCTTGGTTCCCCACAGTCGCACAGTGACTTTGGAGCTGGTGGTCGTGGCCTCGATGAGCAGGCCGTTCGGGGTGTTGTTGCGGAACTTCAGGTCGATCACGCCGTCGAACACGGTGGCCTCGCGGGCGGCCGGGTACCGGCTGATGTAGTAGCTGTGCTCGGTGTGCCCCTCGTCCTGGAGCCCGGCGAAGTAGGCGGCGTTGTAGAGCGTGGTGGCGAACTGGCTGATGCCGCCGCCGACGGCCTTGCTGGGGCGGCCGTGGTCGATGATGACCGATTCGACATAGCCCTGCGCCTCGCCGCGCGGTCCGGTGAACCCGTTGAGCGAGAAGATCTGCCCCGGCAGCACCACCGCGCCGTTCACCTTCCGCGCCACCGTGGCGATGTTGACACCGGACGCCCCGGTGAAGCCGCCGGTCGTGAACTCGGCGATGGGCTCGACCACGCCGAGCTTCTGCGCCGCCTCGGTGGTCAGCTTGGGGTACTGCGGCTGGTACACCGCCTGGACCGTCCGGTCGTGCGGCTTGACGAGCGCTGCGGGCAGCAGCTCCAATGTCTTTGCCCAGTCCACCTTTTCGCCGTCGACCGACGACACCACGACCGGCTTGCCGCTCGCGAGAGCGAACGTGGCTTCCTTGGGCTGGGTTTCGCCGGCTGCCAGCGGCGGCGCCAGCAGGGCGGTGGCGGTGTCATTGTGGTAGACGGCTTTCAGACTGCCGCGGCCGTCCGGCTCGAAGGACAGGACCGAGGCGATCTGCGCCGGGTCCAGTGTGGCGTGGCCGTTCTTGCCCGCGACGACGACCGG
>JABFVX010000390.1 GCA_013362555.1 Mycobacteriaceae bacterium | reverse complement strand
GATCCCGAAGCCACTCGCATCAGCGTTCGCGTCGCCGACCGGCACCGGTCGCCGCGAGCGAGCTAGCGAACATCCAGAACGACCCGTGGCGTGCGCCGAGCGCACGCCACGGGTCATTCAGGAGAAGTCAGGTGGATTGGCTGACCGAGGACATGTGGAAGTCGGGAATGCGCAGCGGGGGCACCGCCGCGCGGGTGAACCAGTCTTTCCATTCGCGCGGCAGTGTCGTCTCGGTCGCGCCCGCCTCGGTGGCGCGGCGCAGCAGGTCCAGCGGGCTCTCATTGAAGCGGAAGTTGTTGACCTCCGCCGTGACCGCGCCGTCCTCGACCAGGTACACCCCGTCCCTGGTGAGACCGGTCAGCAGCAGCGTCGCCGGGTCCACCACCCGGATGTACCAGAGGCACGTCAGCAGCAGCCCGCGTTCGGTGCGGGCGACCATGTCGTCGAGGATCGCCGCGGATCCGCCGGTGAGAAGCAGGTTTTCGCCCATCGGCGCGAACGGCGCGGCGAACTCGCGGGCGTCGGCGCGCGGATAGGCCAGGGCCGCGACGGCGCCGTCGCGGATCCAGTCGACTCGTGCGGTGGGCTGGCCGTTGTCGAACACCGACACCGTCTCGTCAGAGGAGCCCGCTGTCACGAACGGCCGATACGCCAGCTCGGGCGCGGCAGGGTCGGAGTAGAGCGTCAGCGGCAGCGCGCCCAGCCGCTCACCCACCCGGGTGCCGCCGTTCGGCGCGGCCCACGCGTTGTGGCCCTCGTGCGCTCCGCGGCCCTCCATACTCCACATCAAGCTGATCATCAGGTCCGCGACAGCGGAGGGCGGCAACAGCGTCGGATATCGCCCGGCGGGCAACTCCACCCGCCGTCCCGCCCAGTCCAGCCGCTGCGACAGCTCCGTGAGCAGGCCCGCGACGTCGAGCCCGCGGAAGTCGGCAGTGCTGCGGCCCACCCAGGCGCTGGCATCCGCGCCTGCGGCCGAATTCCGCGGGGCGCGTTTGCCGTTGATCTCCACCGACCCCGTCGGCTGGACGTGGTGGCGGCGCAGTCCGGTGGACGCGCCCAGCCAGGTGCTGTGCAGCTGGTGGTGGGCGAATCCGTACAGCCGGTCGGCGCCGTCGAATCCGGTCGCGAGGCCCGCGGCGAGGTTCGCGAACACGCTCGCGTCGGTGCGCCCCGGCCCGCCCGCCCAGCCGTCGGCGGCCGTGGACGCGTCCACGTCGAGCGGCATGGCGTCCTTGGCGGGCGCCGCGGCGGCCGCGGCGTCTTCGGCCGCCCGCACCACCGCGGTGATCTCGCCCGGTTCCACAGTGCTCGCGGTGACGCTGCCGACGCGCGCGTCGTACGGGCCGTCGCGCAGAATCGACACCACCGTCCACTCCCGCCCGGTCGCAACGCCGTTGGTGGTCATCGAGTTTCCGGCCCAGCGCAGCGCGGCCTCGCTGGTGTCGGTGACGATCACCACGGTCTCGTCGGCGCGCGCGACCCGCAGGGCCCGCTCGACGACGTCCTGCGCGGCGATCATCGACGGCTGGGTCACTGCCCCTCCTCGCGGGTGTTGAGAACGGCGACGCCGCGCACCAGCACTGCCGGGCAGCCGTGGCTGACCGGCGCGACCTGCCCCGGTTGGGCTTTGCCGCAGTTGAACGCCCCGCCGAGCATCCAGGTCGACGGGCCGCCGACGGCCTCGAGCGCGCCCCAGAAGTCGGTGGTGGTGGCCTGGTAGGCGACATCACGCAGCTGCCCGGCCAACTCGCCGTTGCGGATGCGGAAGAACCGCTGCCCGGTGAACTGGAAGTTGTAGCGCTGCATGTCGATCGACCACGATTTGTCGCCGACCACGTAGATGCCGTCGTCGACCCGCGAAATCAGCTCTGCGGTGCTGGTGTCGCGCCGGGGGTCGGGTTGCAGCGAGATGTTGGCCATCCGCTGAATCGGCACGTGGTACGGCGAATCCGCGTAGGAGCAGCCGTTGGAGCGCGCCAGGCCCAGCCGCGGCGCGAACACCCGGTCCAGCTGGTAGCCGACCAACACCCCGTCGCGCACGATGTCCCAGCGCTGCGCGGCGACGCCGTCGTCGTCGTAGCCCACCGCGGCCAGCCCGTGCGGTTCGGTGCGATCGCCGGTCACGTGCATCGCGGATGCACCGTAGCGCAGTGTGCCGAGCTTGTCCGGGGTAGCGAACGACGTTCCGGCATAGGCGGCTTCGTAGCCGATGGCGCGGTCGTACTCGGTGGCGTGCCCGATGGACTCGTGGATGGTCAGCCACAGGTTGGTCGGGTCGATCACGAGGTCTGTCGGGCCGGCCGCGACGCTGGGGGCTTTGGCCTTCTCCGCCAGCCACTGCGGAATGCGGGCCAGTTCGCCGTCCCAGTCCCACACTCCGTCGGCGCCGGTGACGTACTCCCAGCCGCGGCCCGCCGGGGCCGCGAGGGTGCGCATGGTTTCGAACGAGCCCGCCGCCGGGTCGACGCGGATCGCCTCGAGGCTCGGGTGCAGCCGCACGCGCTGCTGAGTGATACGCGAGCCGAAGGTGTCGGCGTAGTACGTCTGCTCCTTGGCCTGCAGGAGCCCGGCGGTGACATGGTCGACGCCGTCGGCGGCCGCGAGCCGGTCGCTGTAGTCCGACAGCAGGGCGACCTTGTCGGCGTCGGGCACGGTGAACGGGTCCTGCTCGTAGCGGGAGACCCATTCGGCGTCGGGATACACCGGTTCCGCGGCGAGTGCCACCGGGTCGCGGTTGAGCGGGCGCAGGGCCCGCGCCACCCCG
>JABFVX010000110.1 GCA_013362555.1 Mycobacteriaceae bacterium | reverse complement strand
GCGGAGCGGCGAGGCAGGCCACGGCGCACCGGGCATGCCGCCCCCGGCCCAGCGGGTCACGCGCGGCCCCAAGCTGATTCCCGGCGCCTCGGTAGCGGGCGGGCGCTACCGTCTGCTCGCCGCCCACGGCGGTTCGCGCGGCCTCGTGTTCTGGCAGGCCCTCGACATCAAACTGGACCGGGAAGTCGCGCTGACATTCGTCGACGCGGACCAGCGCGCGGCGCAGAACGCGGGGGAGGACGGGCCGCAAGCCATCCTGTCGCGCACTCTGCGTCTCGGCCGGATCTCCTCGCCGGGGCTCGCGCGGGTGCTCGACGTCGTGCGCGGCAGCTCGGGCGGCATCGTCGTCGCCGAGTGGACGCCCGGCCGGAGCCTGCGGGAGATGGCCGAGACTCGGCCTTCGCCCATCGGCGCGGCCCGGGCCATGGCGTCACTGGCCGCGGCGACCGAGCTCACCCACCGCAGCGGGGGCGCACTCTCCATCGACCACCCGGACCGAGTGCGCATCAGCGTCGCGGGCGACGCGGTGCTCGCGTTCCCCGGCACGCTGGCCGACGCCGACGTGCAGTCGGACGTCCGCGGCCTCGGCGCGATGCTGTACGCGCTCATGCTGGCCCGCTGGCCGCTGGGCGCGCCCTCGAACGCCATCACCGGCGCCGCGGCGCCCAGCATCAACGTCGGCGGCCTGCGGCCCGCGGACTTCACTCCGGCCGGAGTTCCGGTGGAGCCGCGCGCGATTCGGCCGGAGGTGCCGTTCGAGATCTCCGCGGTGGCCGTGCGCGCGCTGGAACCGCATCAGGGCGTGCGGACCGCCGCCACGCTGCAACATGTGCTGGAGCAGGCCTCGGTGGTCGACCAGAAGACGGAGATGCTGCCGTCGCTGCGGGTGGGCAGGGCCGCCACCCCGGACGGGCAGAGCCTCGCCGACCCCGGTGTCCGGCAGGTTCGGTCGAAGCGAACGCTGGCGATGATGGCCGTGCTCGGCACGGTGATCGTGCTGCTGCTGTGCCTGGTCGGCTTCTGGCTCGCCAACATGCTGTCGGGCGGTGGCGACAGCGGTCCGCTGTCCAACCAGGATCTGGGTTTCACCACGCCCGCCACGCCTTCGGCTACCTACCAGGGCACAAATCCGCCCGCCTCGGGCTCGGTGAACGGCGTGCCTGTTTCGGCCAGCAATATCGTCGTCTACTCGCCTAAGGGAACTCCGGACAATCCCAGTGAGGCTCGGAATGTACTCGGCGGCAGCGGAGTCGGCTGGCACACCGAGACTTATTTCCAACAGTTCCCGGCGCTCAAGCCCGGCATCGGCCTGATGGCCACGCTGCCGAGCGGCACCAAGCTCACCACCGTGACGGTCACGTCTCCCAGCGCGGGTACTCAGGTAGAGATCCGCACGTCGCCGACGGATTTGCCGACACTGGACCAGACCACGGTGATCGCCAGGTCAGCGCTGCGCGCGGGCACCACCAAAATCAACATCCGGAATGAGCAGCCCGCCCACTACGTGCTTATCTGGATCACGAAGCTGGCCAACAACGGCGAGCAATATCAATCCGCAATTACTGACCTAACCTTCACCGCCGCCGCCTGACCTGCTCAGTTCCCGCGGCCCTCCGCAACCTCCCGTCCGCGCTGTTCCCAGTTCCGGGAAATAGTGCGGTGCATCCATTTCCGGGGCATGTTGTACTCACAATTGTCCATTTCACTACTGCGATGTAACATTCGTTCGGCGCCGCCCGCGGGAGCGCTGGAACATACCAATGGGGGTCAGTTGGCGCCGGAAGCAGACGAAGCAGCTGCCGCGCAGGCGGCTGCGTCGAGGCTGCGCCCGCTCGCCGCGGCGCCGACTGCCGGATCCGCAGCCGCCACCGCCGAGCCCACCGACGCGCAACTGCTCAGTGGCCACGTCGGCGGCGACCGGCACGCGTTCGCCACCCTGGTCCGCCGCCATTACGACCACCTGTGGCACTTGGCCCGCCGTACGTGCTACAACCCCGAGGACGCTGCCGACGCCCTACAGGAAGCGCTGCTGTCGGCCCACCGCAACGCACACCGCTTCCGCGGCGACTCGGCCGTGCGCACCTGGCTGCACACCATCGTGGTGAACGCCTGCCTGGACCGCATCCGACGCAACAAGGTCCGGCAGACCTATTCGCTCGACAGCGCCCCCGCAGGCGCGGATTCCGACGATGCCGGCTACCGCGAACCCGCAGATCCGAGCGACCCGATCGGGTCGTTCGAGATGTCCCACGTCGTCGAGCGCGCACTGGCGACCCTCCCGCCGGACCAGCGGGCGGCTCTGGTCGCTGTCGATGTCGAGGGCTATCCGGTCGCCGAGGTCGCGACCATGCTCGGAGTCGCCGAAGGCACTGTCAAGAGCCGCTGCGCCCGCGCGCGTGTGAAACTTGCCGAGCGCCTGGATTTTCTTCGGGATCCGCGGAACCGAAACTGATTGCCACGCGTCGTAGTGGATGACGGAAAAGCCCAGCAGGACCCGGCGCCCGAACCTCGGGATGGCAGGCGGTCTGCCCGAACGAAGCGCAGGAGGTGCAGGTGACTCGCCATCAGGCCCCCCAACCTCCGTATCCGACGGAGCTGCTGGCCGATCTGCACGCCGATAACCTCCCGACCGAGGTCGCCGCACAGCTGTGGCCCCGCGTCCGGCAGGACCCGGACGCCATGTCCGTGATCACCGCCTTGGACGCTGTCCAGGACCGGCTGCACGCCCTCGGCCAGGACCACAACGTCGCGACTCCCATCCCGGACGAT
>JABFVX010000044.1 GCA_013362555.1 Mycobacteriaceae bacterium | reverse complement strand
TCCCGGGCGAGCTGGGTGTGCCCCAGCCGCACGTACGCCTCCGCGAGATCGCTGCGGATTGGGATGAGCGCCGGCACGTCGATGCCACGCTCGCTCATCAGCTCGCCGCAGAACTGGAAGTCGCGGGCGGCGGCCAGCACCCGGTTGTCCGCCAGGTGGTAGTGGCCGCGAGCGTGCAGGTAACGCAGCCCGGCGATGGAGGTGAACATCGCGTCCGGCACCATTTGCGCGAACGTCTTGTCGGCGGAGTCCAGCTTGCCCTTCGCGGTGTTGGCCAACGCCTGCGTGGCCAGCGGCCAGCCGACGAGCACTCCCCAGCACCGCGCGTCGAGGAGCCCCAGCGCCGTGACCGAGTCGGCGAGCGCCTTGTCGATGTCGCCGCTGCGCAGCGCGATCTCAGCCTGGATGTTGTAGAGCAGGGCCTGCCACGTGACCGCGTTGCGCCGCGAGGCGTGTTCCATCAGCCGCTGACACCACACGGACGCCCGATCGAGCGCGCCACCGCAGACGAGCGCCAATAGCGCGCCGGTGACGACATCCACTGTGGAGTCCTCGAGGGAACAGCTGTGCAGCAGGTGCTCGGCGCTGGCGACGGCGGCCTCGCCCGGGCCGTCGGCCCACATGTAGGTGAGCGTTCGCAACGCGGTCACCCACGGGTCGTCCGACCGCTCCTGGGTGGTCGCCGACCCGGTCGAGCCGTACCCGCCGGGCTCCTCGCCGTAGATCACGTGCCGGGCGAGGTCCAGTTCGGCCAGCACGCGCTTGTCACCCGGGTGCGGCGCGCGTTCCAGCGCCGCGACCGTCTTGTCGACCAAGGCGTTGTCGCCGTGCCACAACCCGTGGCGGAGCAGGGTGACCGCCTGGCGGCCGGAGAGCTTGCCGAGTTCCGCCGCGTCCTCCAGAACGCTCAGGTACGGCGCGACGGCCAGCGGCGCGTTACGCCACATCGCCCGGGTGAGGGCTTCGGTGATGACGACGCGCTCGCGGTCGTCCGCCGTCGCCGCCAGCGCCAGCTTCAGATAGCGGATGGCCAGATCGCTCTGCTCGCCGGTCATCGTCTCCGCCGCGGCGGCCTGGAGCATCAGCACCGGCCAGCCGCCGGTCACGTGACCGGACTCGGCGATGTGCGCCGCGACGTCGACGGCGGGACAGTTCTGCTGATAGAGCAGCTCGGCCGCCCGGCTGTGCAGAGCGGAGCGCGCGCAGGCGCTGAGCGTGCCGAGCGCGACCGCACGAGCGGCCTCATGACGGAACCGGCCGTCGCAGAGCACCCCGGCGAGGGCCAGGATCTCCATGATCTCCACGACGGAGGTCTGCCCGATGTCCAGCAGCCGCGACAGCGACTGAGGCGTGGCGTGCTTGTCGAGCACCGCGATCCCCTGTGCGACCGTCAGCAGCTGCGGGAACCAGCGGTGCAGGCAGGTGGCGATCGCCTGGCTGAACGCGGCGCCCACGACCGGCCGGCCCTCGTCTTTGAGCCGGCCGTCGCGCATCGCCGTGCGGTAGTCCTCCATGAGCGCGTTGACCAGCATCGGATTGCCGCCGGTCAACCGGTGATACGCCGGTGCCAGGTGTGCCGCGGCAGTCGGCCCGGCCGCCTTGGTCAGGGCCTCCGCGATCGCCGGTCCCGACATCGGCAGCAGCCGGAGCCGATGATGCGGCTGCCGGGTCAGCTCGGCGTGGAACTGCGAGTGCTCCGGCCGTGGGCGCTCGCATTCGGTCAGCACCATCATCACCGGTGCGGCGGCGATACGCCGTCGCATGTAGAGCAGCAATTGCAAGGAGGCGCTGTCGATGTGATGCACGTCGTCCACCACGATGACGAGCGGCCGGTCGAGCGAGAGGCCCAGCACCGCACCGCACAACGCCTGCACGACCTGCACGACGGCGTACGCCGCCAGGAACGAGCCGTCGTCGGCGACCGAGTCCATCGCCTCGGCCCGGGTCAGGTCGGTGAGGCGCTGGAGGACCTCCTTGGGCAGCTCGGCGCTGCGCAGGAGCTGGTCGATGACGCCGAACTGGACCGGCCGCTCGGTCAGCGACCCGGCGGCGGTGAGGACGAGCGCACCCGCTGCCGCCGCCGCGCTGGAGAACTCGTGCATGAGCGTGGTCTTGCCGGTCATCAGGCCCCCGCTGACCAACACGACCTGCCCTGCTTTGTCGGTGATGCGGGTGAGGAGCCTCTCCAGCATCAGCCTGCCGTCGCGGATCCCGACGTAGTTCGTCATGCGCTACTCCCGGGCCTTCTCATCGGCGGCGCCGGCCGTCAGCGCGCCGGCTGCGGCGCACATCCGATCGTCGATCCCTGCACGAGAGCCCGGCACAAGCTGCCAACACCCGCGGTATGTCCGGATACACGGATCCATAGCTGTCTCCCCCGAGAACGTCTTCATGTCGCACCGATGAACCAGGAAGGCTCCTAGATCACCAACCCACCCGCGGCCATCGGGGAGTGATCGTCCACTGCGCCACTGAGTCCACTCCAAAGTCGTTCATAAATATCGCTACGCGTGAATTGCCCGGCAGTCGGTTCCGATGGTATGACTGCCCGACATCTAAGCGCCGACATTGATGAGCCGCAACCCCCTAGGCAAGCACCTGTGGATAACGCTGCGGTCGGACTTCCGATATTCCTCGATCACTCGCTCGGACGGACCAATTAGGACATCGGTACCGTCTCGGGAGGATTTCCAATTCGGCTGATTTCCATGGCGTTCGGCCGCGAACCTCCGGGGCAACCTGCGCGTTTCAGTAGGTGCACAAGTCGCCCCTTCGGG
>JABFVX010000370.1 GCA_013362555.1 Mycobacteriaceae bacterium | reverse complement strand
GGCTCTACACCCACCTCGGGGCCGCACGCAGCTTCATGCTGGCAAATGCGACAAGCCCGGTGGCGGTCGGCATCGTCGATCCCGCCAAGGCAGCGCAGTGGGACAGCGGACCGCTTCCCCAAGCGAGCGTGAGCCCGGTCCCGGGTACGTCCAAGGCCACTGTGACATTTCCTGATTCGGTGAAGCTGATCCGGCTGGACTTCGAACTCGCCGTGAAGATCGGCTCGAATACCGCCACCTGCCTGGCTTTTCACCAGTTGTTCTCAGTCGCGCAGGGCGGATCGCTTGCGCCGACCCAGTATTCGTTCGACAAGGTGGACGTGCGGCGCGGACCGGCCTCCGCGCCGCCGCACGCGCCGGTAGTCGCGGCGTCGGGCCGCCGGAGCTTCGTCGGCGGCTCTCCGCTGGTGGGCGTCACACCCGACACCGTGACCGTCAATTGCGAGTTCCTCGACGTCACCGAACTCTGGTGGGGCACCTGGGCGGGCCGCGACGATTTCGGGTGGTATCTGAATCCGGCCTTCGGCGCTCGCCCGGAGCGGCTGCGGGTGCTGGCCTGGACCAGCGGCACCGCGCCGATGCTGTGGTTCGTCTCGGTGTCGGACCGAGCACTGGACGGCACCGCGCCGCCCGTCGGCCCGGACGCGGGAGAAGGTGCCGCCACCGGGGCCGACCGGCCAGGCGCCGACATCGTCTTCTTCCGCGCCCCAGCGGGTTTCAATGCCTTCTTCTACACCCCGGATGAAAAGGGGTTCCTGGCGCCGCTGCACGGCACGCCGACGCCGCGGCACCTCGGCACGACCATGTCGCACCTGGCGCGCTGGCTGCTGACGCCGCAGCCGCCCGCGGTGATAGCCGCCGAACTCGCCCGCACCGGCGGCGGCGGGCCGCCGTTCAACGCGGAGCTGATGGGCAGGCGGCTGGTTCCCGCCACGGTTCCGCCGCCGCGGATCGCCCCGGCCGATCCGATAGACCTGATGACACACGACTTCCGATGGGCGTTCCGCCCGGTCGGCGTCGAAGAGGCGCTGCGGCGCGCACCCGCCGAGGACATCGCGATCATGCCGCTGTCGTTCGACGGATTCAAGGGCCCGTTCGCGGAGGCGGGCGGCTACCAGGCGTTCCTGAAGCCGGACACCGTGGAACCGGTCCTGCGCAGCGTCTGGGATCTGCTCTGGATGCGCAACGCGGTGCATGCCAAGGACACCGCGACGCCGCGGCGCAATCGGCAAGCCTGGATCCTGGGCAACAGCGCCGCCAATCGTTCCGTGGCAGCAGCGCTGACGCAGAACCCGGCGGCGTTCGACCGGATGATCAACTGCGACGCGACCCCGAAGGACGACAATCTGATTCCGGTGGTCCTGCCGGCGATCAAGAAGGCGAAGAAGGCCCGAGAGGATCTGAAGAAGCCGTTCCGCGTGGTGATGGTCACCACTCCGAACATGTGGCCCGCGGACCGGACCCACACCGAGAAGGCCAACTTCCTCGCCGTCCAAGGGCTGATCAAGGCCACCGGCGCCACAGTGGCCTTCCTGCCCGACGATGCCGAGTGGGACGCCTACTGGACCTACCCGCCGACCGCCGCGAGCAATCCGCTGCTGTTCGACGTGCTGTCGGCGTGGGACAAGAACGGCCTGACCGCGAGCAAACGATTCGGCACCGGGAAAAACATTACCCAATGGCTGTTTTGGCATGAATGGTCGGTCGACGGCGGCCATCTGGACACGGTGCCCGGGTCGACGCCCGCGGTCGGGCCGCCCTCGCCGCCGACACAGCGGGTGCGCGGCTGGCTGGAGGACATCGTGAACATCAAATGACGACGGGGGCGGGCACGGTGACGGGGGATGCCACCGCGGCATGGTGGCGGTAAAGAGATTGGCGTACAACATATTTCCGCCTGGAGGTTGACGTGAAGGTCGATTTCAGTCAGTTTGCAGGGACGCTGCCTTACGACTCCCAGCTCTACGGCATCTATCAGCCGTTGTTGGGGTGGAAGTCAATTCGGCTGCAGCGCCGTTTCCAGCCCGCGTTGAGTTCGGTGGGCGAGGGCGCCCTGGTGCAGGCGGCGATGGGGATATCCCCCGTCGTCGACCTGAATCCCACTCCGCCCGGTCCGCACCTGGCAGGCGTGGACGCCGTGGCCGACACCGCGACGCCGTCGGTGAAACTGGGCACGAAGGCCCCGGCCACCGCGGCCAACGCGCCCGATTCGCTGGACAGCGTGTTCGCCACGCTCATGCGGGACAAGCTCAAGCCGTTCGCGCGGGCCGACGTCGCCCAGTGGCGGCCGCTGTTCGCCCCGGACAAACTGCAAATGGTGCTGGACCAAGCCACCGCGCAGATCGCCGCGGCCCACGCCACGGCCATGCGGGCGCTGGACCGGCTCGTGATCGACGAGACGCCGGGCGGCGGCGAAGCGATACTGCAGACCCGGCTCAGCCGGGAGTCGGTCGTCGCGGGGTCGGTGCATACGCTCAACCAGCAGAACCAGACCGACGCCTTGGGCAAGCTGTTCTTCGCCGACCCGAACCAGACGGTCGCGCCGACCGACGTGAGCGGCCTGCTCGATCCGCTGGAAACGCTCGATCCGACCAAGGGCGGGCTGAACCAGGTGTCGCTGTCGCCGATCGGGATCGTGCACATGTTCCGGCAGTACTTCTTCGAGTTCGCGTCGTTCCTCGGCACGCCGGTGCAGCACGTGTGGCTCAGTCCGGGCGGCACCGTGGAACTCATCGAGGTGTCCACACGCAAGTCGACTGTCGAGAAGACGACCGAGACGGCGC
>JABFVX010000503.1 GCA_013362555.1 Mycobacteriaceae bacterium | reverse complement strand
GGCGCTTGCCGGCGTCCAGCGCGCCGCCGACGAGCGCCTCGCGTCGGCCGACGACGCCCGAGCCCAGCTGCGCCTGCGCGCCGAACGCGCCGAGGCCCAGCTCGACGCCCTGTTGGCGCGCGAGGCGCTGCGCTCCCCCGACTGACGTTCGCGGGCCGAACGTTGCGCGGATCGGGTTCGTTCAGGTGTTGGCGGCCTCGACCGCGGGGTCGCGCAGAACCGGGTCGACCCGTTCGAACAGTGCGAGGACCACCAGCCCGCCGAGGATCATCAAGGCCGCGCTCACCCGGAATGCGGTGATGTAGCCCGCCGTCACCGCGGTGCGGGCCGCCTCGCCGTGCGCGATGAGATGGTGGGCGTGCCGGACGGCCAGCGGTACCAATACCGCGAGTCCGAGTGCTCCGCCGATCTGCTGCATCGTGCTCTGCACTCCCGAGGCGAGTCCCGCGTCCTGTCCGGTGACGCCGTGCAGTGCGGCGTTCGTGGCCGCGGGCATGGTCGCTCCGGCACACAGGCCGAACACCACCATGCCCGGCAGGACGCCGGTGAGGTAGTGCGCCGACGTGTCGATCAGGGCGGCGGTGACGAGCAGTCCGAGTCCGGCGCCGCAGAATCCCGCGGTGGCAATGGTCCGCACCCCGAGCCGGGGAGTCAGCGCGGTCCCGGCGCCGATGCCCGCCCCGATCGAGAAGCCGAGCGGCAGCCAGCTCAGACCGCTGATCAGCGGCGAATAGTCGAGGATGTCCTGCTCGAACAAGGTGAGCATGAACGTGTAGGAGATGAAGGCAGCCATGAACAGCAGCGATGTCGCGTTGATGACCGAGCGGGTGCGATTCGCGAAGAAGGTGAGGGGAATCAGCGGCGTGCGCGTGCGGTGTTCGATGAACACGGTGAGCGCCAGCAGGAGGGCTCCACCGGCCAGCGGCACGGCGACAGACCGGCTGGCCCAGTCGTGGTCCGCCGCGTTCAGCAGCCCGTACACGACCGCGACCAGGCCGAGGGTCGCCGTCGCCGCGCCGGGCGCGTCGAGGCGTTCGTCGTCGGCGCGGATCATGCGGTTTTCCCGGACGAGTCTGGGCAGCACGGCCAGCACGACCGCCGCGACGGGAATGTTGACGAAGAAGATCCAGCGCCACGACCCGAGCCCGGTGAGCACGCCCGACAGCACGTACCCCAATGTCCCGCCGATGGCCGCGAGCCCGCCCCAGATGCCGAGGGCCTTGGTGCGCTCGGCCGGGTCGCTGAACATGAGCGCGATCAAACCCAGCGACGCGGGCGCCGCCAGCGCTTCGGCGGCGCCCTGACCGAACCGGCCGATCACCATCATGGTCCGGTCGACGGCGGCGCCGGACACCGCCGAGGACACCGCGAACAGCGCGATACCTGTCAGCAGCAGTCGTCGCCTGCCGTACACGTCGGCGAGGCGTCCGCCGAGCAGCAGCAGCCCTCCTGCGGCGAGCACGTATCCGTTGACGACCCAGGTCAGCCCGGACGGCGAGAAATCCAGGTTCGCTTGAATTCGCGGCAATGCCACGTTGACGACGGTGATGTCCAACAGAATCATGACTTGCAGCCCGCAGAGCAGGCCCAGCACCAGCCATCGGCGCGGGTCCGGGTGTGGGGAGAATTGTCTTTCCATGTCTGGTGAGACTCGCGCGCTGGGGCAGAATCGTCGGCGTGACCGAAACCGTGTCCCCGGACGTGGACCGCGCTCGGGCCGGTGACGACGCCGCATTCACCCGCCTGGTCGGTCCGCTGCGGGCCGAGCTGCACTCGCACTGTTATCGAATGCTCGGTTCCAGCTACGACGCCGACGATGCCGTGCAGGAAGCGCTGTTGCGGGCATGGCGGGGGTTCGCCCGGTTCGAGGGGCGCAGTTCGCTGCGCACCTGGCTGTACACGGTCGCGACGCGCACATGCCTCGACCTGGTGGCGCAGCGCGGAAAACGCGCGCTGCCGGTCGATCTCGGCCCGTCCGATGAGTCGGGCCGCTACGACGGGCTTGCCCGCGCCGACGTCGCGTGGCTGGGCCCGTACCCGGACGCCGGGGTCGCCCAGGAAGCCCGCGAGTCGGTAGAACTCGCGTTCGTCGCTGCGCTGCAGCACCTTCCCGGCAACCAGCGAGCGGCGCTGCTGTTGTTCGATGTGCTCGGGTTCTCGGTCGCCGAGATAGCCGAGGCGATGGACACCTCCAGCACGGCGGTCAACTCGGCCTTGGCGCGGGCGCGGAAGCTGGTGGCCGAGCGGGTGCCCGAATCCACCCAGCAGCATTCCCTGCGCCGGCTCGGCGACGCCCGGCTGGCCGCCATTGCCACCGCCTATGCCGACGCCCTGCAACGCGGCGACGCGGCCGCCTTGCTGGCGCTGGTGAGCTCGGATGTCACCTGGTCCATGCCGCCGCTGCCGCACTGGTATCGGGGCGCCGCCGCCGTGGTCAATTTCGCGCAGGCCGTCCCGATGCGCGAATGCGGTGCGTGGCGTCATCGCCTGACCACGGCCAATGGTCAACCCGCTGTCGGACTGTACCGACAGACGCCCGACACCGAGGACTTCGTCTTCTTCAACCTGACGGTCCTCGGCCTGCGCGGCGATCGAATCTGCGAGATCACCTCGTTTCTCGACCCCGGCCTGTTCGCGCTGTTCGGTTTACCCGGCCTGGTAGGCGCCGCACACCTCCGGAATGACCCGTGACGTGCGTTGAGCCTGGATCCACCGGTTTGTTTCGGGGGTTTGGGGTGTCGTAAACGTGCAGATGCCTTCTGACCTGGGATGATCGTTCTTGTCTAG
>JABFVX010000034.1 GCA_013362555.1 Mycobacteriaceae bacterium | reverse complement strand
CAGACGGTGCTCATAGGTGAGCCCGGCCGCATCGAACTGCGCCTTGAACTCGGCGTCGAAGATCTCCTGGAAGGTGTCCTTGAACATCCCGTCGTAGGCCTTGAGGATGGTGTTCTTCGTCGACAGGTACACCGGGTAGTTCTGTGCCAGGCCATAGTTGAACGACGCCCTGGCGAAGTCGATGATCGACTGCTTGAAGTTGTACATGCCCATCACGACGCCGCCGTCCTCGGGCATCCGCACGACCTCGTGCTGGATCGGCTCGCTGCCGTCCTCCGGGGTGAAAGTCAGCGTGACGGTGCCCGCCTGGTGCACCTTGAAGTCGGTGGCGCGGTACTGGTCGCCGAAAGCGTGGCGGCCGATGATGATCGGCTTGGTCCAGCCCGGCACCAGCCGCGGAACGTTCGAGATGATGATCGGGGCGCGGAAGATCGTGCCGCCGAGGATGTTGCGGATGGTTCCGTTGGGCGAGCGCCACATCTTCTTGAGGCCGAATTCCTCGACCCGCGCCTCGTCCGGGGTGATCGTCGCGCACTTCACACCGACGCTGTGCTTCTTGATCGCGTTCGCGGCGTCCACGGTGACCTGGTCGTCGGTGGCGTCGCGGTGTTCGATGCCGAGGTCGTAATACTCGAGGGGAACATCCAGGTACGGATGAATGAGCTTGTCCTTGATGAACTGCCAGATGATGCGGGTCATCTCGTCGCCATCGAGTTCGACGACGGTACCCTCCACCTTGATCTTGGACATGGGTGCCTCTGTCCTCCTGAAATAGCGGGGCCGGTCGGCCCCGCGAGCGCCTGGTCGGCACCGCCCAGCGCCCTTGTGAGGGCGACGACGGTGTCAGTTGCCAACGTATACGGCTGTCGACCACCTCACATCACACAGGTGCCCGGCTGCCGGCCTTTCAGCCGTCGCCAACGCCTACCATTCAAACATGACGCGCGTACTGCTAGGCGTGCGGGTACCGCCGAGTGGGACATTCTCGACAGCGGCCGATTGCCCGATCGACGTCGCCAACGGTTACCATGGGATTTCAGGTCATGAGCGCCAGCGCTGCGTTGATGGTGCCGCTCGCGAGGCCCCGCGCGGTTGCGCGGGCGGCCTCCATGGGCCACCGTCCCCGCAGCACAGCCCCGGCTCGCTGGTCGGCAACCCTCCACCCGCGGTGGGGTGCCCCGGGTGATGACCAGGTTCGGCACGACCGTGCCGGGCAAGCGCGCGATTCCAGGAGGTACGTCCCAATGTGTTGCAGGGTTGGACCGTGCCGCTCGCACAGCCGCCGCCGGTGAATCGCGGCCCGTCGACCTGATCCCCAGTTCTCCGGAGTACCTCTGTGACAAATAACACTGCACCGACCGACCAGTCTTCCGCGCTGGCCGAGCTTCCGCCGCCCGACGGGACGCCGACGACGCTGTCCGTCGGCGATCTCGAGCTGGAGAACGGGACGATGCTGCCCGAGGTGCACCTCGCCGTGCAGCGCTGGGGCGAAGCGTCGGCGAACCGGGACAACATCGTGCTCGTCGAGCACGCGCTCACCGGGGATTCGCACGTCGCCGGAACGGCGGACGGCAAGCACCCCTCCCCCGGCTGGTGGGACGGCATGGTCGGCCCGGGCGCCCCGATCGACACCGACCGGTGGTGCGTGCTCGCCACCAACGTGCTCGGCGGGTGCCGCGGCAGCATCGGACCCGCCTCCCTCGCCCCGGACGGAGCGCACTGGGGCTCCCGCTTCCCCGGCATCTCCATTCGCGACCAGGTGAACGCCGAGCGCGTACTCGCGGATCTGCTCGGCATCGAGCGGTTCGCCGCCGTGGCGGGCGGCTCGATGGGCGGCATGCGGGTACTGGAGTGGATGGTCGGCTCCCCGGACCGGGTGGCCACCGCACTGGTGCTGGCGGTGGGTGCGCGCGCCACCGCCGACCAGATCGGAACGCAGACCACCCAGATGGCCGCGATCACCGCGGACCCCGACTGGCAGGGCGGCGACTACCACGGGACCGGCCGAGTTCCGCGAGCCGGACTCGGCATCGCGCGGCGCATCGCGCACCTGACCTACCGCACCGAGGCCGAGCTCGACCACCGCTTCGCCAACGCCCCGCAAGGCAACGAGGACCCCTGGGGGGACGGCCGCTACGCGGTCGAGAGCTACTTGCAACACCAGGCCGACAAGCTCATCGCGCGGTTCGACCCCGGCACCTACGTGCTGCTGACCGAGGCGATGAACCGCCACGACATCGGCCGCGGCCGCGGCGGCGTGCCCGCGGCGCTGGCCGCCACCCCGGTGCCCGCCATCGTCGCAGGCATCGACTCGGACCGGCTCTACCCGCTGCACACCCAGGCCGAGCTGGCCGAAGGCCTGCCGAACTGCCGCGGGCTGGAGGTCGTCTCGTCCCGCTACGGCCACGACGGCTTCCTCACCGAAGCCGACCAAGTGGGCAAACTGCTGCGCCAAACCATGGACCTCGCCCGCGACAGCGTATGAGCCGCTAGAACGTGAACTTGACCGAGTCGGGGTTGCCGACCAAAGGAATCTGAGTCGGGGTCTCGGGCGGAATCGACGTGGAGATCCCGCGCACCTCCGTCTGCACGGCGTGCGACCGAGCGTTGGTGACGACGACCTTGGCCACCTCGGCGACGAGGTCGAAATGCACCACGAGGCCCGCCTCGCCCTCGACCTCGAGCACCTCCGCGACCAATTCCGCACCGTCGCTGTCGTACTGGGTGATGAGCACCGATCCAGCGGGAATTCCGGCAACCATCTCGCAAACTTACCTCCAGAACGACCCGTGAGGTGCGTTAGGCGCAATTCACGGGTCGTTCCGGAGGTGGCGGCGCGATCTAACCGGTGCCCAGCGGGTCGATTGTGGTGGCCAGCACGACGATCGCGGTGCCGACCGCGGTGAGCGAGCCGACGTCGAACCCGCGTCCGCGGACCGCCAGCAGCCCGACTCGGGCCTCGGGCAGCACCAGCCGGAACGCCGCGGCCAGAAGCACCGCGACGCCGAATACGCTGGCGCCGCGGCGCCAGCGGTCCTGCCCCACCAACACCACCGCCGCCACGATCACCAGCGCGACGGCGACCATGGGCAGGTGGCTGCGGACGAACCGCGCGGTGCGGGTCAGCTCGTCGTGCGGATGATGCGGATGGTGGCCGGGCGGCGGGACGGTCATCGCGGCTGCGGCTCCCCCGGCCCGATTCCGGCGTTCTTCTCAGCCCATTCGACCACGTTCGCGAGCAGGAAAGCCCGGGTCAGCGGGCCCACCCCGCCCGGGTTGGGCGAAAGGTGCCCGGCGACCGCCGCAACACCGGCGGCCACGTCGCCGCGCAGCTTGCCGTCGGGCCCCTTGCTCACGCCGACGTCGACTACCGCCGCGCCGGGGCGCACCATGTCCGGAGTGATCAGCCCCGCGACGCCCGCACCCGCGACGATCACGTCGGCGGTGCGGGTGTGGGCGGCCAAGTCCCTGGTGCCGGTGTGGCAGAGCGTCACCGTGGCGTTCTCCGAGCGCCGGGTGAGCATCAGGCCGAGCGGGCGGCCGACGGTCACGCCGCGCCCGACTACGACCACCTCGGCCCCGTCCAGCGGCACGCCGTAGCGGCGCAGCAGGTGGATGACGCCGCGCGGGGTGCAGGGCAGCGGTGCGGGCTCGTTGAGGACCAGCCTGCCCAGGTTCACCGGGTGCAGGCCGTCCGCGTCCTTGTCCGGGTCGATCCGCTCCAGCGCCGCGTTCTCGTCCAGGTGCCGGGGCAGCGGCAGCTGAACGATATAGCCGGTGCACGCCGGATCGGCGTTGAGCTCGTCGATGGTCGCGTTCAGCTGGTCCTGCGTCGTATCGGCGGGCAAGTCGCGGCGGATCGAGGCGATTCCGACCTTCTCGCAGTCCTTGTGCTTCATCCGCACGTAGGACGCCGAACCCGGGTCCGCGCCGACCAACACCGTGCCGAGACCGGGCGTGATTGCACGCTTCCGCAGCGCCGCCACCCGGGCGGTGAGGTCTGCGAGGATCTCGTCGCGAGTGGCAATGCCGTCGAGGACGGTGGCAGTCGTGTCGGAAGCGCTCGTCACGGCGCCCATTCTTCCAGACCCCGCGCGCCCGCCCGCAGGCCAACCCCGCCCGTCGGAATCTCGGCTAACACGGCGTCGCGCAATACCGATCTCCCCGGTGAAAGGTCCGCGGGTAGGCGGACGACACACTGTCCGTCCGCATGGTGCGTTTGCGCCCCTTTTTGCGGGATTGTGTGCGCTCCCCATAGTGGCGCCCGCTGCCCCAGCGCAACGTCACAGAAGCCACCGAAAGGCAGGGCAATGCTGCAACCGGCATCCATTCCGACAAATCCCATCGAGGCGATTCTGCGCTTCATCCTCTGCACGCTGGGCTCGTCGATCTGCATCATGTGAGCGCGGCCACTGCTCTCGGCAGTGGCCGCACGACGATCTGATTCACTGAACGCGTGTTCCGACTGTTGTTCCACGAGCCGCGGATCCCGCCGAATACCGGGAACGCGATACGGCTGGTCGCCGGGACCGGGTGCGAACTGCATCTGGTGGAGCCGCTGGGCTTCGAGCTGTCCGAGCCGCAATTGCGCCGTGCCGGACTGGATTACCACGACCTGGCGTCGGTGACGGTGCATCCGGATCTGGCGACGGCATGGGAGCGGCTGCGGCCGGCTCGCGTGTACGCCTTCACGGCCAAGGGCACGCGCGGCTACGCGGACATCGCCTACCTGCCGGGCGACGTGCTCATGTTCGGCGCGGAGCCGACCGGGCTGCCGGAGTCGGCACTGCACGATCCGCGTGTCACCGAACAGGTGCGCATTCCGTTGCTGCCGGGGCGTCGGTCGATGAATCTCTCCAATGCCGCCGCGGTCGCCGTCTACGAAGCCTGGCGTCAACACGGCTTCGCCGGCGCCCTGCTGTGACCGGTCACGGCGTGGGGATTTCGCCCTTCGCGGCGGGGGAATCCGGGTAGCGGCGGTAGAACTGGTGCATGATGCGGTCCTTGATCTTCGGGGTGACCATGCCCCAGTATTCGGCCGCCGCGCCGTGCACGGTGTCGACCCGCTTGGGCCGTTTCACCATGGCCTTGACCACCTGTGCGGCGGCCCACTCGACGGAGTAGGTCGGCCCCGCGTTGTAGCCCGTGCTCGGCGCGATCATCGGCGTCTTCACGAGCGGCATGTGCACCGTCGTGAAGGTGATGCCGTCCGCCAGCGTCTCCGCGGCCGCCACCTCGGTGAACTTGTCCAGCGCGGCCTTGCTGGCCAGGTAAGCCGAATACCGCGGCGTGGCGAGTTGCACACCGGCGCTGCTGATGTTGACGACGTGCCCGAACCGGCGTTCGCGCATCGACGGCAGCAGCGCCATGATCATCCGCAGCGCGCCGAAGTAGTTGACCGCCATGGTCCGTTCGTAGTCGTGCAGCCGGTCGGTGGACCGGTGCAGGGCCCGCCGAATGGACCGGCCCGCGTTGTTGACCAGCATGTCGACGTGGCCGTGCTCGCCCAGGATGGCCTTGACGGTCTTGTCGACCGAGTCGGGGTCGGTGACGTCGCACTGGTAGCCGTGCGCCGTGCCGCCCGCGGCGCGAATCTCCTGAACCACCTCGTCCAGCTCGGGCGCCCGCCGGGCCAACAGCAGCACGCAGGCTCCTTCGGCGGCGGCCGCGACCGCCGAGGCCTTGCCGATTCCCGACGAGGCCCCGGTGATGACCACGTTCCGTTCAGCCAGCTTGCTGCCCATCTGCGCTCCTCTGGGTGTGCCGATGGGAATAACTTACTTCAAAGTAAGTTCCCATGTCAAAAGAATCCGCAGGTCAGACTACTAGGCGCGCCCGCGAGCCTGCCGAGCCGTTACCGCTGCAGAACGGCGGAAGCGCAGGCCGGGTAACCGATTGACAAAGAACCCCCTGGCGCGGGTCGGCCGATCTGCGAAGTCGATTAGTGTCGCTGTCGTGGCAGACCGTTATGGACAGATCATCGGCCCCGATTACCTGGTGGCCGGGCGGTACCGCCTGCGGTCGAAGCTGGGCGGCGGCGGAATGGGCGCGGTGTGGCTGGCGCACGACCGGCTGCTGGACCGCGAGGTCGCGATCAAACAGATCATCTCCACGGCGGGCATGTCGGAATTCGAAGCAAATCGACTGCGCGAGAACGTGATCCGTGAAGGTCGCGTGGCAGCGAAGCTGTCCCACAAGCACGCCATCGCGGTGTACGACGTCACGCTGGAGGCGGGTGAGCCGTGGCTGGTGATGGAGTACCTGCCCTCGCGCAGCCTGGCCAAGGCGCTCACCGTCGCCGAGCACATCCCGCCCATCGAGATCGCGCAGATCGGCGCGCAGGTCGCCGACGCGCTCTCCCAGGCCCACGACGCGGGCATCGTGCACCGAGACCTGAAGCCGGGCAACATCCTCATCGCCGACCGCGGGCCGGACGCGGGTGTCGCGAAAGTCAGCGACTTCGGCATCGCCAGCGCCGTGGGCGACGCTCAACTGCACGACGCGAGCGTCATCACCGGCACCCCGGCGTATCTGCCTCCCGAAGTGGCCCGGGGGGCCGAACCCACCGCGGCCAGCGACGTCTTCTCACTCGGGGCCACGCTGTACACCGCGACCGAGGGACAGCCGCCGTTCGGCATCGACACCGACGCCGAGGTCCTGATCACCCGTGCCGCGCACGGCCAGATCATCCCGCCCGGCCGCAGCGGCGTCCTCACCGACGTGCTGCTGCACATGCTGGAACCGAGCCCGACGCGCAGGCCCACCATGGCGCAGGCGCGCGACGAGCTGGCCGCGGTCGTCGTCGGCCCGGGCGGCGTGGGACAGATCCTCGGCCACCCGGTGCGGACGGTGGACGGGATCATTCCGCCCTGGGCCGCGCGCCAATCCGCCGTGCGGCGCCAGCTCCCGCCGCTGCCGCCGATGTCGCCCCAGCGGCTCGCGCCCGCGCCCGCGCTGCAACGCCGACCCGCCCCGACCCGGATCACCGACCTCGACTCGCTGCGAGACTGGTTCCGCATGGCCCTGGCCAACCCGCACCAGCACGTGCTTCCCCTCACGCTGGCAGGCGCCGCCGCGGCAGCCGCCTTCGTCACCGTCGTGACCCTGATCCTCACCGTGGCCCGATAACGAGTCCCTCGTTCACGAGGTGAGGGCGGTGGTTCCCAGGGGGCGGCCCGCGGGGCCGAAGCGGTGCTCGGTGATGTCGAAGGAGCCGTCGTTGCGGATGCGCAGGACGGTGCTCGCCCTGGTGCCGTAGTCGCCCATGTCCACGAACGCGGCCGAGAGGCGGCGCTCGGCGATGCGCGGGACGCCGGTGCGCGGCAGGGAGCGCCACGGCGCGCGCTGGGTGTCGGCGAGCAGGTCGACATAGCGTTTCGCGGCGGCGTCGGAGCCGTCGTCGGCGGAGAGCGCCGCCGCGAAGCGGTCTTTCCCGATGGCCACCTTGGGCCACGCCGTGTCGAGGGCGGCGTTGGAGACGCCGTGGATCCCCGGCGAAACACGCTGCGGCGCGACGGAATTGCGGTTGGTCAGCCACCACATCTCGCGGTCGTCGGCGAGCAGCAGATTGAAGCCGCCGTAGCCGTCGAGATCGGCGGCGATCCGGGCGGCCGCGCCCGCCGCCGGATCGGCGGCGTCCAGAAAGCGCAGCGGCAGCTCGCCGCGCGAGCGCGCCCCGCTGGGCTCGAAGCCTTGGCGCACGTTCGTGAGGCCCGCGAACCGGCCGTCGGCGTGGACGCCCATCCAGGTGCCGCCCGCGGCGCGGTCGCGGCCCGCGAGGACGCCGTTGTCCCACCGGTGCAGCGGGTCGGTCGCGCGGACGAAGAACTCGTCCCGGTTGGCCGCGACGACCAGGCGGAACTCGGGGTGCGTCCGCCATGCGAACAGGATCAAACACATACCGACAGGCCGTCCTACTCGATGCGCCGCCGATGCGCCCACCGGGTGAGCGCGTTGCGGTTGGACTGCTGGGTCTTGCGGAGCACGTTGGAGGCGTGCGTCTCCACGGTCTTCACCGAGATGAACAGCTCCTCGGCGATCTCGCGATAGGTGTAGCCGCGGGCGAGCAGCCGCAGCACCTCGAGCTCGCGCGGGGTGAGCGAGTCCAACTCCGGATCCAGCGGCGGCTCCGGCGCCTGCGAGCGGCCGGTGAACGAGTCGAGCACGAACCCCGCCAGCCGCGGGCTGAACACCGCGTCGCCGCCCGCGACCCGGCGCACCCCGTCCGCGAGGTCGGGGCCCGAGATGGTCTTGGTGACGTAGCCGCGGGCGCCGGCGCGAATCACCGCGATGACGTCCTCGGCGGCGTCGGACACGCTCAGCGCCAGGAACACCGGAGCCTCCTGTGCGCCGCTGCCCAAGGCGTCCACCCCGTTGAGGACGGCGACGCCGCCGCCGTCGGGCATGTGCACGTCCAGCAGCACCACGTGTGGGCTGGTGGCCTTGATCCCGGCGACGGCCCGACTCACCTCGCCCGCCTCGCCGACCACCTGCAAATCCGGCTCGCCCGCCAATTCCGCGCGCACTCCGGACCGGAACACGGCGTGGTCGTCAACCAGGAACACCCGCAACGGCTGGTCGGTCAACCTGTCTCCTCGTCATGCGCGGCCTCGGCGCGGCCGCGCGCGTCACGCGCGACCTCGACCTCGCCGCGCACATCGTGCCGCATTCCATTCTGCCTCTCGCCGCCGTCGCGGGGCATGACGATCCGTATCTCGGTGCCGCGGCCCGGGGTGGAGCGCACGGCCACCTCGCCGCCGCGCCGTTCCACCCGCCCGCGGATCGACTTCGCCAGGCCGTGTCGGTCGCCGGGCACCTCGTCCTCGTCGAAGCCCGAGCCCCGGTCGCGCACGAACACGCTCACCTGGTGTGGCTCCGCCTCGGCGAACAGGTCGATGTTCGCGACGCCCGCGTGCTTGGCGGCATTGACCAGCGCCTCGCGCGTCGCCCCGAGCAGCGCGTTGAACTGCTCTCTGGCGAAACCCGAGCCATCGTCGACGGCAACGTCGCCGACGACCACCGGGGTCACCTTCACTCCGTGCTGGTCCTCCACCTCGCCCGCGAGGGCGCGCAGGGCCGCGCCGAGGCCCGCGTTCTGCTCCTCGGGCTTGCTGAACAGCCACGACCGCAGCTCCCGCTCCTGGCTGCGGGCCAACCGCGCGACCTCCCCCGCGTTGTCGGCCTGGCGCTGGATCAGGGCCAGCGTCTGCAGCACCGAGTCGTGCAGGTGTGAGGCGATCTCTTCGCGCTCCGCATTGCGGATGCGCGCGGACCGCTCCGCGTTCAGCGCCCCGATCAGCCGCAGCCACAGCGGAATGGTGAGCAGGCCGACCCCGATCAGGGTGACCGCGACCGCGACCAGCGCGGGCCCGAGCGAGCTCAGGTTCACCTGGGCCAGCACGACGGTGCCGAGACCCGCGACGATCAGCGTGGCGCCGAGGACCACCCGAGTCCAGGTGAGCACCGTCGGGCGCAGCGGCATGCCGAGCGTGGCGCGCGCCCCTTGGTAGTCGAACTCCCGCCAGACCAGCGCGACGCCGATGGCCACGGCCACGATCGGCACCATCCACTGCGCCGCGCTCCCGCTGAACAGCATCGACACCGCTGCCGAGAGGGCGAGGCCGATGAGCGCCATCCCGAATGCGCGGCGACGCTCGGGAGCGGGCGCAGGCTCCGTGTCCGCCCCGCTCGGGGTGAATACCCACAACATGCCGTACGCCATCAGGCCCGCCCCGGCCAATGCGGACAACAAGACGAAGGTCGCACGGACCTTCACCACGTCGACCCCGAGGTGGTCGGCCACGCCGCCCGCCACCCCGCCGATGACCCGGCCGCCGGAACGGCGCGTGAGCCGGTCGGCGGCGGGCAGCACGGTGCGGCCCGCGGAATCGGGGAACATCCCTCGATGGTGACACGGCGGCGAAACACCGACATCGGGGAAAGCCCCCAGTCGCCACCCTGAATCCGGGGAGAATGCGGAACGCAGAGAGTTCAGGGTGAATCCGGATGGGCATCAGCGCAGGTCACGACCACCATGGGAGTATGACCACCATGAGCTTCACCGACCAGCTCAACCACATGTGGCGCACCCGGCCCATTCGGTTGCCTCGGTCGGGCCCGGGCGCGGGCGTGTGCGCCGGAATCGCGTATCGCTACAACGTCGACGTCGTCCTGGTTCGGGTCGCGTTCGTCGTGTCGACCATCTTCGGCGGCGCGGGCGGCGTGCTGTATCTGGCCGGTTGGCTGCTGTTCACGCAGGCAGGCGACCGGGTGTCCGCGGCCGAGTCACTGTTCGGGAAGGGCCGTGCTTCGCAGTCGCACCGCAAGACCGGGCTGCTGATCATCCTGCTGATCGTGGCGGTGTCGTCACTGGCGCCGATCAACATGGGCGCGCACGGCTCCGGCTTGGTAAGCATGGCCCTCATGCTCGGCGGCTGGTGGCTGCTGTACCAGCGGACCCCGCTGCCGCCCGCTCCGCCGGACGACAGCCGCTGGGACTGGGACGAACACCAGACCGATTGGGCCGCTCCAGCTTTCGAGACAACCTCGGAACCGGCCGTCGCACAGGCGGGCACGCCCCCGTCCGAACCGCCGGTGGCCGCGCCTGCCGCCGACACCGAGCACGAGGCAGGCGCGCCCGGCGTACCCCCCGCCGAGCCGGTTCGGGCGCCCGCCGCGGGTCCGGTCGCAAGCGATCCACCCACCTCGACGCTGCGGGCCGGCGCCGACC
>JABFVX010000221.1 GCA_013362555.1 Mycobacteriaceae bacterium | reverse complement strand
GCACGCCACGGGTCATTCTGGACGACGGGTCACGAGGCGCCGCAGGCCTCGAGGACGAGTTCGCGGACTCGGGCGGCGTCGGCCTGGCCGCGGGTGGCCTTCATGACGTCGCCGACGATCTTGCCCGCGGCCTGGACTTTGCCGCTGCGAACCTTGTCGGCGATGTCGGGGCTGGCGGCGAGAGCCTTGTCGACCTCGGCCTTGAGCGCGCTTTCGTCACTGACCATGCCGAGCCCGCGAGCCGCGACCACGTCGGCGGGCTCCCCCTCGCCCGCAAGCACATAGTCGACGACCTGCTTGGCCACCTTGTTGTTGAGCGCGATCACCGCGGCGACCTGGGCCGGCCCGATCGGCAGGGCGTCGAGGCCGACCTCGCGCTCCTTGGCTTTCTCGGTGAGGTAGGCGACCCACCACGAGCGGGCCGCGTCCACCGGTGCGCCCGCGTCAACGGTGGCGATGATCAGGTCCAGTGCGCCCGCGTTGATCAGGTCGCGGAAGACTTCGTCGGACAGGCCCCAGTCGGACTGGATGCGTGCACGGCGCAGCCACGGGTACTCGGGAATCGTGCCGCCCAGCCGCCGCACCCACTCCGCGTCCGGGGCGATCGGCTCCAGGTCCGGCTCCGGGAAATAGCGGTAGTCCTCGGCGGTCTCCTTGCGGCGGCCGGGCGACGTGCTGCCGTCGGCCTCGTGGAAGTGCCTCGTCTCCTGGATGATCTCGCCGCCCGCGGCGAGCACCGCGGCCTGGCGGCGCATTTCGAACCGCACCGCGGTCTCCACGCTGCGCAGCGAGTTCACGTTCTTGGTCTCGGTACGGGTGCCGAACACGCTCGCGCCGACCGGCATCAGCGACACGTTCGCGTCGCAGCGCAGCGAGCCCTGCTCCATCTTCACGTCCGACACTTCGAGCGATTTGAGCAGGTCGCGCAGCGCCGTGACGTACGCGCGCGCCACCTCCGGAGCCCGGTCGCCAGCTCCCTGAATCGGCTTGGTGACGATCTCGATCAACGGCACCCCGGCGCGGTTGTAGTCCAACAGCGAGTGGCTGGCGCCGTGGATGCGGCCGGTCGCGCCGCCCACATGCAGCGACTTGCCGGTGTCCTCTTCCATGTGAGCGCGCTCGATCTCGACTCGGAAGGTGGCGCCGTCGTCCAGCGGAACGTCGAGGTAGCCGCCGGTCGCGATCGGCTCGTCATACTGGCTGATCTGGTAGTTCTTCGGCTGGTCCGGATAGAAGTAGTTCTTGCGCGCGAACCGGCCCCACGGGGTGATCGCGCAGTTCAGCGCCAGCCCGATCCGGATCGCCGACTCCACCGCGGACTGGTTCACCACCGGCAGCGACCCGGGCAGCCCCAGACACACGGGGCACACCTGCGTGTTCGGCTCCGCACCGAACTCGGTCGGGCAGCCGCAGAACATCTTGGTAGCGGTCCCGAGCTCGACGTGCACCTCCATGCCCAACACCGGCTCGAAACGGGCGATGACATCGGCGTAGTCCATGAGGTCAGCGGTGGGTGCGCTCATGCAGCTCATCCTATTAGAGCGCGTCCGAGGGCTCGGGCGGCCGGGTGACAAACCTCCGGAATGACCCATGACGTGCGTCCAACGCACGTCACGGGTCATCCTGGAGGGGTTTGCTGGCGGAGGCTCAGCCGAAGAAGGCTTCCGCTTCGCGGTAGCGGTCCGGTGGGACGTGTTTGAGCTGCCTGGTGGCTTCGGCGAGCGGGACGAGCGAAATATCGGTGCCGCGCAGCGACACCATCTGACCGAACCGGCCCGCATGCACCGCTTCCGCGGCGTGGACGCCGAAGCGGGTGGCCAGCACCCGGTCGTAGGCGGTGGGACTGCCGCCGCGCTGCACGTGCCCGAGCACGGTGGTGCGGACCTCCTTGCCGATGCGCCGCTCGATCTCGGCGCCGAGCTGCTGGGCCACTCCGGTGAAGCGCTCGTGCCCGAACTCGTCGACGCCGCCCTGCCGCAGGGCGAATCCGGAGTCCGGAGCGGGGTGCGAGCCCTCGGCGACCACGCAGATGAAGCTCTTGTCGCCGCGCTTGAAGCGCTTCTTGATCATGGCGCATATCTGGTCCACCTGGAACGGCACTTCCGGAACCAGCGTCAGGTGCGCGCCCGCCGCCATGCCCGCGTTCATCGCGATCCAGCCCGCGTGCCTGCCCATCACCTCGACCATCATGACCCGCTGGTGCGACTCGGCGGTGGTGTGCAGGCGGTCGATGGCCTCGGTCGCCACGGTGAGCGCGGTGTCGTGGCCGAAAGTGACGTCAGTGCAGTCGATGTCGTTGTCGATGGTCTTGGGCACCCCGACGACCGGAACGCCTTCGTCTGACAGCCAGCTGGCAGCGGTGAGCGTGCCTTCGCCGCCGATCGGGATGAGCGCGTCGACTCCGTTGGTGTGGAGCGTCTGCTTGATCGTGTCGATACCGGCGCGCAGCACCTCCGGATTCGTTCGCGCGGTGCCGAGCATGGTGCCGCCCTTGGCCAACAGCCGGTCGGTGCGGTCGTCGTTGTGGATCCACATCCTGCGGTCCTCGAGCAGCCCGCGCCAGCCGTCCTGGAACCCCACGATCGTGTCCCCGTAGCGACCGTTGGCAGTCCGCACGACCGCGCGGATCACGGCGTTCAGGCCCGGGCAGTCGCCGCCGCCGGTCAGCACTCCGATTCGCATGCGCCCCATCTTGCCCTCGCCGCGCCAATCCCGAAACACCGGGTGCTACCAGCGCAAATGATACTTACGAGTAGTTCACACCCACACCCGTTTCGCGCGTTCAAACCCGCAGCTGCGGGTGTGTACGCGC
>JABFVX010000017.1 GCA_013362555.1 Mycobacteriaceae bacterium | reverse complement strand
CCAACCGCACCCGAAATGGCCGCCCTTTCCGGGTGCTTTTGGCACGAAACGGTGCGTCTGTTTCTAAACCAGGGCGGCGGCAACGAGTGCGGCTCGGCGGAGTCGGGGGACGGCGAGCCTTCGGTCGAAGACGGCGTAGCCGGAGTCCTCGATGCGGTCGAGGATGGCGCGGTAGAGGGCGTGGGCGGCGCGGATTCCGGGGCGGACCGCGGGAGTGAGCAGGGCGATTCCGGGCTCGGCCGTGCGGTATACAGCCCGGTTGGCCGCGATGAGGTGGGCGAGTGCGCGGCGCACGCGCTGGTCGGGGCGGCCGGTGCGGCGGCAGTAGCGCAGCAGCGGCTCGTCGACGCCGAAGGCGGCGAGGTCGGCGGCGGGCAGGTAGATCCGGTCCCGGTCGAGGTCTTCGCCGACGTCGCGCAGGAAGTTGGTGAGCTGGAACGCCTCGCCGAGTGCGGCGGCGGCGGGCTCGGCGTCGGAGCGGGGCCCGACCGTGCCCAGGATCGGCAGCAGCTGGGCGCCGATGACGGCGGCCGAGCCGTAGGTGTACTCGCGCAGCTCGGCCATGGTCCGATAGCGGCTACGATGCTGCGGGCCCGGCACGTCCATGCGCATTGACGTCAGGAAGGCCGCGAAATGCTCGGGCGGAATGCGGTAGCGGCGCGCCGTGTCGGCCAGCGCGGGCAGTACCGGCGCGGCGACGGACGCGTACGCGCGCGGCGCGGCGCCGTTGACGTCGAAGGCGAGGGCCAGGTCGCGTTCGACCACGTCCAGCTGGGCCGCGGTGGTCGCCGGGTCGGCAGGGTGGTCGACGAGGTCGTCCACGGTGCGGGCGAAGCCGTAGAGCGCGAGCACCGCGGGGCGACGCTCGGCGGGCAGCAATCGGGTGGCGAGGTGGTAACTGCGCCCGTGCCGGGCGGTGAGGGCACGACAGTGTCGGTACGAGTCCGCAAGCGCGACAGGCTGACCGGATTGAGACGCCCGCTCCGGCGCAAGCGGTTCAGAGTACGCGCGGGACATCGGGTTCGCGGCGCCCGCGCAGCCGCAGCGGGTCGACGGTGCGCAGTGCTACCGCGGCCACCACTGCGGCGAAGACCGCGGCCGCCACATGCCAGAAGTTGTAGAGGCCGATCGACCCGTCGGGCTGGAACACCAGCATCAGCCAGGTGCACAGACCCACCAGCAGTTGCAGCACCGGCGTCGACATCGCGAAGCCCGCGCCCAGCGCCAGTGGCCACGAGTAGTACCAGGGCAGCGCGGCCGGCGACAGGATCACGATCGCCACCAGTGCGACCACGATGCCCGCGACCGCCTCGCGCTCGCTGTGCCGGAACCGCCACCAGGCCCACCCGAGCACGCCCAGCAGCGCGACCGCGCACAGTGCGCGCGTGACCGGCAGCACCGATTCCACCGACAGCGGGCTCACCCAGGTGACCATGTGGCCGAGGACGGTCGGCAGCGACAGCCAGTTGATGATCTTGTTCGAACCCTGCAGCGCCTTCAGCCATCCGACGCCGACGCCGGCGACCAGCGTGGCCACCGCGAAAACCGCCGCGAATACCGCCAGGCCCAGCGCCACCACCTTCGCGAACAGCGTCGCGGGGTGCGGCAGCGGGCCCTCGCCCGCCGCGGCCCGGCGCTCGCGTTCGTGCCCGATCCAGATCCACACGATGAACGGCAGCGCGACTCCCGCGGTGGCTTTGATGGCCACCCCGACGGCGATCACCCCGATGCCCGCCACGTGGTGGTGCTCGAGCACCAGCGCGATGCCCGCGGCCATCAGGCCGACCATGAGCATCTCGTTGTGGACGCCGCCGATCAGGTGGATCAGCACCAGCGGATTGAGCACCGCCAGCCACAGCGCGACGGCCGGGCGGCCGCCCAGGTGCCGGGTGAGGTAGGGCACCGCCCACATCATCAGGGCGAGGCCGGGCAGCATCACCAGCCGCATCACGATCGTGCCCGCGACCACGCTGTCGCCGGTGATCGTGGTGACGGCGCGGGCCAGCAGCAGGAAGACTGGGCCGTACGGGCACGGGGTGGTGGTCCACACCGGGCTCACGTTGTCCAGCAGCGGGCCCGGATTGATGGCCGGGCCGTACTTGTACGGGTCGAAGCCGTCGCGCAGCAGCGCTCCTTGCGCGAGGTAGGAGTACACGTCCCGGCTGAACAGCGGGACCGCGACAATCAGGGGAAAGACCCAGATTCCGACGATGGCGCGCAGCTCGTTCAGCGACACTCCGCCCGCCAGGGTGGTTCGCCCCAGCCGCACCCACGCGGTGATCATGGCCAGCACGCCGATCCAGATCACCACGGTGGCCAGCGCGAAGCCGTGGCCGAAACGCAGCCAGGACAGGTGTGCGGCCTCCAGCAGCGGGTCCTGCTTGCGGACGCCGCCCGCCCCGTACCCGCCCGCGGTGATCATCGCCGAGCCGAAGAGCCCGAGCAGCGCCGCCTTGCCCTCCGGGCTCCGCAGGAAATCGCCGACCGCGCGCATGCGGTCGGCCTGCGGGCCCGGGGCGGTGCCGGTGTCGGGAAGTGGCACGTCGGAGAGGGTCATGTCAGGGAGGGTCATTGTCGGTCGGTCCCCCCAGGGTGTCGAGTCATCGGGATGGTGCTGCGGGTTCGCAGAGCTAGGTCGAGGTCAGTTTAGTGGCTGCTCGGCGATTGTCGTGCCCGACATCCCTCGGCGCCGCTCGGAGGCCGCCTGCGGGCTCAGCCGCAGGAGAGGCAGACGCCGCCGCGGGGCAGTTCCATGAAGCAGCTGCGGCACACCACCGGGCGCTCCAGCTCCGCGGGTTTCGGCGTCGGGACCTGCT
>JABFVX010000059.1 GCA_013362555.1 Mycobacteriaceae bacterium | reverse complement strand
GGTCGGCGCGGGCTCGCGAGAAGCGGGCGCGGCGGCCGGCCTCGCACCGAACAGGGCGTTGCCGATGCGGCCGGGATCGTCGCTGGTGAAGTAGTCGCGAAAGGCCTCATCGAGTTCGTCGACGTTGATGACGCCGTCGCCGTTGGTGTCCAGGCGCAGCACCGCTGCCCGCGCGTCGCGCGGGCGTGCGCCGAAAGCGCAGAGCAGCGTGTGGGTTTCGGTGCGGTTGAGCACTTGGTCGCCGTCGGTGTCGGCCGCGGCGAGGAACGCGTCCACGATCGGGTGGATGTTGCGCTCGTAGCCGGCCGGGTCCTGGACGAGGGTGGTCAGCGCCCTTGCGTAGGCGGCATAGCCGATGCCGTTGACCACGTTCGCTCCGGCGACGCGGCACAGCGACGCCCAGCAGTGCGCATAGCCCGCCCGCAGGTCGGCGGCGGCTTTGCTGTCGGGAGGGTGGCCGAAGGCGGCGGCGACCCGGTCTGCGACGACCGTGTAGTCCTCCGCCTGCAGCAGACCGTCTCCGTCGTGGTCGAACAGCTGGAAATGCGCGCGGACCTTCGACGCGACGAACGGGCTGACCGCGCCGTTGCCGCCTGCCCCGGCGGCGCGGCCCTTGGCCCGGACCGTCGCGCTGCGCCTGCCTTCCTTGCCGTCCAGGTAGTCACAAGCGCTCGCGTAGCCCTGCGCCACGCGCCGCACGATGGTGTCGGTCTGTTCTCTGACGCTGGTGTACACGCCGTTGTCGGGCGGCTCCAGCAGTTCTTCGCCGGTGGGCAGCAGGTGCACCGCGACGCCGTCGGGCCGCATGTTGATCACCTGGCCGAGGCGGTGCCGCCGCGACACTTCGAATACCGTCCGGCCCAGCGCCCACGGTGTTCTCGGCGTCCGCAGCGGCTGTTCGCGCTGTCGCAGCCGCAGGACGTAGACGGACTTGACGCCGTATTCGAGCATCCTGGTCATCGGGACCGTCTCGACGACGCCGCCGTCGATGAAATGCTCGTCGCCGATCTGTACCGGAGGCCACAGGCCGGGGATCGCCGAGGACGCCAGCACCGCGGGGACGAGCGGCCCGGTGTCGAAATAGCGTGCGGTGGCCCGCTCCACCGACGCGGCCACGCACTGGAAGGGCACCGCGAGATCCTCGAATCGCGTGTTCTCGCCGAGATACTTGACGAGCAGCTCGCGCAGCCCGTCCTGCGTGGACAGCGCGGGGCGCATCCGGGCGACGTTTTCCAGCAGCGCGCGCAGCTTGACCTTCATCACGCCGCGCGGGGCGGTTTCCAGCCACATCTGCGTCAGCGGCTCGATGACCGACAGCGTCGGGTCCGCGGCGACCATCGCGCCCTGGATCGACCCGACCGAGGTCCCGACGATGATGTCGGGCGTGATGCCCCGCTCGAAGAGGGCGCGCAGCATCCCTACCTGGTACCCGCCTAGGTACCCGCCGCCGCCGAGTACGAACGCCACCTCCGGGTCGGTGTCGGACCGGATCGCGTCAGGCATGGAGGCTCCTCTCCCGTGGTGTCGCGAGTGCGGGCCGGTCGGCCGCCTGCGCCGATCCGGACCTGGGTTATCCATTGGTCGGCGGCGCACCACCGGTCACTGAGCCATTCGGCGAAGGCGTCGGGCTCGTGGGGGACCTGGTCTGCGGGCACGTGCCACCACGCCGTGTACACCGCCCCGTCGGTCGTGCGGTCGGCCCGGGGACCGACGTGGAGGAGGTCTTCGAGGCCGGTGTGGGCGAAGATCAGGACGTCGGCGTCGGGCCGGGAGGTGACGAGCAGCCGGGCGCCGCCCGGATGCGGGGGCAGCACGTTGCGCATTTCGCAGGCGCGGGCGGCGTGCTGGTGGCGTCCGGCGGCGCGCAGTGCCGCGATGGCGGCGGTGCGCTTGCCGCGGGTGTAATTGGTGCCCTCGGGGAAGAGCAGAAGCGCGTCGTCGGCTCGGGCTTGCGCCGCCATCCGCCGCAGGTGGCGGGCGCCGGCGGCCCGGCCTTCGGCAGTGCACTCTATGAAGACGACGCCCGCGCCGAACATCAGCCGCAGGAACCCGGGTGTGAACAGCCGGATGCGTTTGGCGACGGTCTCCGGATAGTGTCGCAGGTCGCGGGTGATCTGGTGCCACACGAGGTAGCTGTTGAAGGCGCCCGCGTGCCGGGCGAGCACGATGACGGGCCGCTCGGCCGAGCTCGGCGGCAGCGGCGTCGTGGCGTGGATGCGCATGCGCGCAAACCGGAACCCGGATTCGACGAAGTGCGTGTTGATCCGGGCGGCGAGCTGTTGGTACTGGCGGCGGCGCCGCAGCCGGGGCGTCCCGATGAGCGCGGGGATCTCGAAGGTCGCCAGATAAGCCGCCGACAGCAGGATCAGCCGCGCACTGTTGCGGACGGCCCCGGGGCGGGGGCAATACCTGGCGAGGAGCCACGCCGCAAATACCAACGGAGACATGACGATAAGCACGAGAAAATAGCCGAAGGCCGACAACCACACGCCGAGCATGATCACCTCGATCGGATCGCGAATGCTGACGGACTGTCCAGTCGTTGCAGCGAAATGGTAGCCGGCAGATGGCGTGTCCGCAGCGCGGAAGCAGTGCCGCAAGCGACCTGCGGCATGGGTTCCTGCGCACGCTCCGTCATTTCGGACAAAAGCGCGACTATTCGCGAGGATCGTTCCCCGAATGGCTTCCTGCGCACTCGGTCCGGAGGTGTTCGGTCAGGAGGTGAACTTGAAGCTCTGGTAGCCCTTGGTGGCGTAGGTGCTGCTGTTGGGGTTCACGTACTCGGAGTCGCCGCCGCCGTCGGGCCGTGAGTAGAGCCACGCCGTGGCGGTGGTGCGGTTCTCGATCGAGCCCGGCCTGATGCCGATGTTGTACGTCCGGTATTCGTCGGGGTTGTCGATCCTGTCGGTGTATCCCGAAGTGTTTTGAAATGAGAAAGTTCCACTGGCCATGTCAGTACCCGTACTGTTCGGTATGTCTATTGTTTGCCACACGCTAACATCAGGATCGCGTTTCATGGAACACGCCGGCGGGCTTAACCGCGCCGTTCACTATTTCTAAACACGTCGGACACCCGAATTCGGATCACGGAAGGCATTGACACTACCTGCCTGAGCGGAGCCGATGAGTTCGGGCTGCGGGCCCCGTCTACCCAGGCAAGACAACCACCGGACGGGAAGGAAAGATCCATGCGAGCGAAGAACCTGGACGACTCCCAGGGAATGCAGGTGCAGGACTGGGACACGGTGAAGGCAGTGCTGGACAGCGGCGTCACGCAGGCGCCGGACAGCGGCGGCCCGAATCGGTACACGACCTGGCTCACCACCCTCGACGCCACGGGCGCACCGCACGTCACCCCGGTCGGCGCGGCGTGGCTCGACGGCGAGTTCTGGTTCCAGACCGGCGACGTCACCCGGAAGGCGAAGAACATCGCACGCGACCCGCGGTGCGTGGTGAGCGTGTCGGCACACGACTTCGATCTCGTCGTCGAGGGCACCGCGGCGAAGGTCGAGGACCCGGCCGCCGTGGCGCGCGTCGCGGCGGTGTGGGCCGAGGGCGGCTGGCCCTGTTCGGTCGACGACTCCGGCACCGGCCTGACTGCGCCGTTCAACGCGCCCGCCGTGGGCCCGGCCCCGTGGCGGGTCTACCGCGTCACCGCGCACTCCGCGGTGTCTGTCTCGACAGTGGCGCCGGGCGGCACCACCCGCTGGACCTTCTGAAGGTCGACCCGGACGCAGTGAGAGGAAACGCGGGCGAGGCCGCAGCCGATATCCGTACCGAAACGATCATCATCGGAAGGGATACGCCCATGCCGGGTTTCTTTGCGGCACAACCGGGATTCGCGCCGGAGCCGGGCCTGCCGGGTCTGCTGAACTCGCTGCTCTGCACGCTGCACTCGTTCTTGTCCTGGGTTCCCTGCCGGATGTACTGAGACCGCATCCGAGCGTGGGGGCTGGGTTGTAACCTCCAGAACGACCCGTGGGTTGCGTTGGGCGCAACCCACGGGTCGTTCTGGAGGGTCTCGGATGCCTCCGGGCGGCGCGGACTACCGGACTTTGCCGCGTTTGAGGTAGTCGGCGAGGTCGTCGTATTGGCCGCCGTCGTTGGCGAACATGACGACGGAGCGGGCGGATTCGAACCAGGACGACACGGACGGGCGCACCTCGCGCAGCGCGGTCTCGAAGTCGGCCATGCCGATCATCCGGATGTTGCCGGAGCGGGCCGAGTCGATCAGCGCCTGCTCGGCGGCGCTGTCGCACAGGTGCGCCAGGTCGGCGCCGGAATACCCGTCGGTGCGCGCGACCAGCGCCCGCAGGTCGATGTTCTCGATCGGCCGCTCCCGCAGGTGGTGTCGCAGAATCTGTTCGCGGGCGCCGGCGTCCGGTGGCAGGACGAGCAGCGTGCGGTCGAACCGGCCGGGGCGGCGCAGCGCGGCGTCGACGTCCCACGGACAGTTCGTGGCGCCGAGCACGAACAGGCCCTCGTTGTCGTAGTCGACCGAATCCAGTTCGTGCAGAAACTGATTCACGGTGGTGCGCATTCCGTTGTGCAGCAGGTGGCTGCGCCGCCCGCCGAGCGCGTCGAGCTCGTCGAAGAACAGCACGCACGGCGCGCTGCGCCGGGCTTGCTGGAAGACGTCGTGCAGATTGCGTTCGGAGGCGCCGAGCCACATGTCGAGGACCTCGGTGATGCCCACCGAGAGGAATGCCGCGCCGAGCTCGCCGGCGACCGCTCGGGCGATGAAGGTCTTGCCGCAGCCGGGCGGCCCGTAGAGCAGCAGTCCGCCGCGCAGCGACTTGCCGTAGAGCTTGCGCAGCTCCGGATTGCGCATCGGGGCCAGGAAGGCGGTCGTCAGCCGCTGCTTGACCTGGTCCATCCCGCCGACGTCGGCCAGTGTCACAGTCGGCGAATCGGTCTCGTATTCGTCGGCGGAGTCCGCCGCCGGGCCGGACTCGACGGGCACGGCGAACCGCGGCCCGACCACGCCGTCGACCTGCCGCTCGGCGTGCTGCCAGTCGAAGGCCGGGGCGGCGGGCGCGTCGGCTGATTCACTGTCGGCCAGGGCCTCGGCCATGAGCTGCTGAGCTTCGGGAGAGTCCGGGTCGAGCCGCAAGGCTTCGGTGATCTCGACGACCGCGGCCACCGTCGCGTCCGCCCGGATGAGCGCCCGCGCCAGGTGCAGCCGGAACGCCGGTTGGTCGGGTGCGGCGGCGACGGCGTCCCGCAACGCCTGGATCAGCGGACTGTCCTGTGTCACGGCTGCGGTCCTCCCACTGGAATTCTCCCCGAGGATAGTGCTCAGGCGTTCACCTGCGCGGTGTCGGGGTCAAGCGTTCGACGAGCGCCTTCGCGGCGGTGTGGTCCGGGTCGAGTTCGAGGGCGCGGGCGAGCGCCGCCCGCGCTTCGTCGGCCCGGTCGAGCTCGGCGAGTATTTCGGCGCGGCGGCAGGGGAACTCGGCCACGCCGGGGTAGGCGGCCATGGCTTCCTCCAGCGCGCCGAGGGCCTGAGGGTAGCGGCCGAGCTGCTGGTAGGAATGCGTCCGGACGTGGTGGACGGCGGCGCCGTCGTCGGCGGTGGGCAGAGGGCTCTCGATCGGCAGGCCCGCCGCGAGCAGGCCCTCCGCCAGCCGCAGGGCCGAGTCGTAGTCGCCGTCGTGCTCGGCGACGTGGGCGGCCAGCACACGGACGGTGGGATGGTCGGGCGTGTCGCGCAGCAGCGCGCCCACCGTCCGGGCTACCGCGTCGTGGTCGCAGGCGGTCATGAACCCCCGGGCGTATGCGCAGCGCAGCATCACCAGCGTCGGGTCGGTGACGGGCAGCTCCAGGTCGGTGAGGTCGGGGTGCCGCAACGCGGAGCGCACCTGTTCGTAGAGGTCGCGGACCTCGTCCGGAACGGTGGCCTCGAGCAGGTTCAACTCGAGCGCCGTCAGCAGCAGCGGGGCCTGGTCGGTGGCCAGCGCCGCCCGGAATCGGGCGATCGCCTCGTCGTAGCGGCGGACCCGGAGATAGACGGCGCCGAGGTGGAGGTGGTGGGTTCCGGTGCCGGGGTCCAGCTCCACGGCGCGTTCGGCGGCGGCGACCGCGTCGTCGACCCGGCCGACGTTGAGGTAGGACAGCGACGCAGGCAGCCAGATCGCACCCGCGTCGGGCGCGATCTGGGCGGCGTGCTCGACAACCCGCATGACGTCGGGGTGCCTGCCCGGCATGCTGGCCAGCGCGGTAGCCAGAATATTCAGCGCCACAACCTGATTGGGATCGAGTGCGACCGCGCGCTCGGCGGCGGCCGCGGCCTCGGCGTGGCGCGCCTGCTGCAGCAGCGCGACGCCGAGCAGGTAATGCGCCGCGAAGACGTCCGGGTTGTTCGCGGCGGCGCGGCCCGCGGATTCGGCCATCGCGCCGACGTCGTTGCGGCCCTGGTGAACCAGCGCCATCGCGAGCAGGCAATGGAGGTCGTCAGGCTCGCCCGCGAGCACGCGGGCGGCCACATTCTCGGCCTCGTCCAGCTTGCCCAACCCGGCCAGCATCATGGCCTGTTGCCTGGCATCGGTCGCCATCTGTTCCCCTGATCCCAACTTTGCGCACATTCTGTCCTGAAGGCGCCCTTCATTCAAACAGATTGAGTGAAGGGCGCCTTCAGGACGGCGTTGACTGGCCGGCGGCGGGGGTGCCGGCGTACTTTGCTCGGGTGGCGCAGGTGGGACGGCAGTGGTCGTCGGCGTACGCGGTGGTGCGGGCGAGCGCGATCGCCGGCGCACCGCTGGGATTGTTCGGCTTGATTCTGTTGGGGCTGAGGCACTTCGGTGGATTCTCGCCTCGGCTGGTGGTGTGGGGCTGGCAGGTTCTCACGCTGGACGCGGGGTGGGAGGCGGCGGTGCTGGCCGCAGGCCTCGCGGCGGCGGTTGTAGGCGGGGTGTCGGCCGCGGTCGCGGCGGAGGGACGGCCGGTGCGGACACTGGGGTGGATGGCGGCCGGGCGGATCGCGGCGGCCGCGGCGGTGGTGTACGCGGCGGTGTACGCCGCGGTCATGTCGGTGACCCAGCACCGCAGCGGCCTGGTCACGGCGGCGATTGTGGTGGCCGTCCTCGTGATTGCGGCGGGCTTGCCGATCTGGCCCGCGCTCCGGTGGCGGCACGTCGGCGCTCCGGCGGCGGCGGTGGCCGCGGCGGCGCTGCCGGTCTGGTGGATCGTGGTCGCGTCCGCTTACGTGTCGTTCCGGGTGGCCGTGGTCGCCGTCGCGGTCGGGGTGGTGACGTTGGGGATCGTCGCGGTCGGGGTGTCGGTGCGGCTTCCGGACAAGCACGGCGGGGCCGTCCCCGCGATTCCGAGTTCTCTCGCCGCCGTCGCGGTGGTCGTGGCCACGGCGGTGGTGCTGGCGTCCTGGGGCGGGGAAATGGTCGGGGTGGAGAAGGCGTCGTCCGTGGCGGACGCGGTCGGCGGCACGGGTTCGGCGAGCGTGGCCGTGCGCGCGGACGGGACCGCTCTCGGCGTCGTCCGGACCGAAACGACGCCCACGCGCACCAACGCGTACCACGCGGCCGCGGCGGGGGTCCGGTACTGCGACGCCCGCCGGTGCGTTTCCGCCGACCGGCCGCTGGCCGCCCAGGTGGAGGCCGATCGCTATGAAGTGGGCCTGACCCCAACGGGTTTCGTCGTGGCGATGGCGGGCATGGAACCGCGGACCGGGATCGACGTGTTCACGTGTGAGCAGCAGAACTGCGGCAAGGCGATCCACGTCGACGTGTCCTCGGAGGCGCCCGCCACGTTCACCGACCCGCATGCCGCCGGGCGCCGCGACGGGTCCGTGGTGCTCGCCTACGCGTCGGACCGGCTCGTGCGCGTGGTCGTGCTGGAACAGCCGAACGCCTCCCCGCGGGTGACGTCGGTGACGCTTGCGGGCGCCCCGATGCTGGACCCGGGCAGTCCGGTGGTGGTCGTCGATCCGGACGGCAAACCCGTTGTGGCGGTGCAGGACCGGCACAGCGGAGCGGTGTATCTGGCGATGTGCCGCGACGAGGCCTGCCGCGACGTCCGCTATCGCCGGATGACGGCGTCCGGCCACGAGCAGGTGGCTCCGCTGCTGGCGCTGGACTCCTCGGGCGCCCCGATGGTGGCGGGATTCGACCGCGTGGGCCGCGAGATAACGCTGTACTCCTGCGCGGCGCCGGACTGCGTGACCGTGGTCGAACGCCGCCTCGGCCGCCGCCGCGCGGCGCTGCTGTGGCTCACGGTCGACGGGGACTCGCGGCCGCTGCTGGTGGAGGGCGCGTCCGACCGGCGGGCGGCGCCCTGGGTGTATCGCTGCGCGGAAAGGCGGTGTGGGCGATGAGTGGTGTGCGCGGTGTGGCGGCGCTGTGTGCGGCAGCGGTGCTGCTGCTGTCGGGCTGCGGCGGATCCACGCCGACTCCGCGCACGCCGCGGCTGTGCGAGGAGTCGGGCTGTGCGGCGCCGGGCGTGCAGCGCTGGTCGACGCCGCTGCCCGGCGCCTACATCCTGGACCAGGACCGGCCGTTCAGCGCGGACCTGGAGAGTCGCGGCAGCTGGGTCAGCGTCGTCGCGGGCCCGAGCGAGGCGTACGCGCTGTTGGGCAACCGGGTGCTGGCGGTGGACGCCGCGACCGGCCGCATCCGGTGGGACCGTTCGCTCGGTGAGGTGTTGATTACCGACTGGGTGCGCGCGGGCCGGTTCGTCCTGCTCGGCACGGCGTCGTATCGCCCTGCGCGGCAGCGACACTGGTCCGTGCTCGACTTGGAGAACGGCCGCGTCTCCGACAGTCCGGTGACAGCCGCGCGGCCTGCGCCCACGCTGGGCGACGGCCGGTCTGTGCTGGTGCCGACAGGAACCGGCCAGGGGGCGCTGGTGGACGTGTACCTGGGCACCCCGTCCTGGTCGGGCCCGCTGCCCGCGGGGGAGTCCCTGTTGGCCGCGGACCCGATATTGTACGCGGTGACGGCCCCGAGCCGAACCGCCCCAGGTGTGCTGAACCGCACCGATCTTCGCACAGGCACGCCGCTGCCGCCGGTGCCGCTGCCGCCGACGGTGTTGCGGCCCAGTCTGATTGCCGCCACGGCCGGGGGCGTCGCTGTGGTCGACGGCGGGGCGAAGGCGTTCACGGTGGGGCCGGACGGGGCGGTCGCCGAGCAGTTGCCCGCAGAGCCGCTGGTCTATCCCCAGACAGCCTCGGATTCGGGAAGTCTCGGGCGCAGCCCGCGCCTGGTCGGAATCGACTCCGGGCCCGGCGCGACCCAGCCGGAGCCGCACCGGCTCACCTACCGGGGCGTCGCGCTCGGCCCGGCCTATGCGGGGCTCAACCCCTGGGCGACGGCCACCACGACGAACCCGCCCACGGCGGTGACGGTGGTGTGCCCGATCGGTGCGACCCGCCCCCCGCGCATCAGCGACCCGGTGGACCAGCCCTACTGCGACGAGCCCGCGCTCGTGTCGATCAACCTCCCCAAATAGCCCTCCAGCTCGGTTTCAAGCCTCCAGAATGACCCGTGACGTGCGTCCAACGCACGTCACGGGTCATTCTGGAGGAATGTGAAGCTCGAGCGGCTCCGGTTCAGGGGCCGGGGCGCGGGAAGACCCAGCGGGCGGGGCAGAGGTGGGTGACGACGAGGGCGCCGCGCTGGTCGCCGGTGTGCAAGGTGAGCTGTACTATGGCCAGCCAGCTGCCGCCGCGGCTGCGGACCTGGCCGAGCAGTACGCCGTCGGCCTTGCCGGTGAGGTCGAGGCCCGCCTTGTGGAGCCAGAGTGGGACGTGGCCCTGCATGCGGTCGTCCGGGGCTTGGATGACGCCGCGACTGAGGTCGACCTGGACGGCGATGGGCGGGTCGGCGGGGATCATCGTGCGCCGCCGCTGCGCGCCCTCTGGCCAGTAGCCGAACATGAGTGCGATAATGCCTCTGGATTGGTCGATTGTCCAATTGCGAATGAGGGTGACTTTTTGTGCAGAATGTCCGGGTGAGATTGCGATGGACAGCGGCCGCGGCGAGCCTGATGCTCGCGCTGGCCGCGTGCGGTGACGACAGCAAGCCCGAGCCGAAGAGCGCGAGCGCCCCGGCAGCCACGACGTCCGCGGCAAGCGCGCCGACGGCCGACGCGGCGGGATTGCGGGAACTGCTCATCGAGAAGGCCGATCTGAGTGGCGCCGATGATTTCGAGCAGCGTTCGTCGGCGGGCGGGCTGCTGCCCAACGCCGTCGACGCGGACGCGGACTGCGCGGCCGCGCTCGAGCGGGCGCTGAAGCCGGGCGCCCCCGTCCGGGTCGCCACGAAGTTCGTCAACCACAAGACCGGTATCACTGTCAACGAGGAGATCGCCGCGTGGCCGGGCGACGGCGCCGACAACGCGATCGACCACATTCGCGCCACGTTCGGCCGGTGCGGAACGTGGCGCTACACCTCGAAACGCTCGACCGACACGTTCACCGTCACCCCGCCCCAGCCGCGCAACGCCGCGTTGGAGTCGAAGTTCGGCGACGAAGCGCTCATCCGCGAGATCGGCATCACCGGTTCCGGCGAGTACAAGGCGTCGCTGATGTTCGTGCGCCGCGGCGACAAGCTGATGACGCTGACGATCTTCGGCGGCCAAGTCCGCGAAGGGTCTCCGCAGGCCGCCGCGCTCGGCACGACGATGCTGACCTTCCTCGCCGCCGCCCCGGCCAAATTCCTGTCCTGAGCGCAGCTCGGAAACCTCTGGAACGACCCATCAGTGCATCCGAGGCACAGGGGTCCTTCCGGAGAGGAAGGTCAGTTCTCGGGGCGGGCGAACCAGG
>JABFVX010000491.1 GCA_013362555.1 Mycobacteriaceae bacterium | reverse complement strand
CCGCAGCAGCGCGATCAACAGCGCGCCGACCAGCAGCACCAGCACTGTCCGGGTCACGTTCTCGCCGATCGCATTCCCGCCGGACTCGTCCAGGGCGACCGGGTCGGAGACCGCGGCCCCGGCGTTCGGCGCGCTCGTCCGCGGCATCGCCGCGGCGCTGGCGTTGAGTTGGCTGACCAGCTGCGAGGCGACGGTCTTGAACTGGTCGAGCTGAGTCTTGATGGTGCCCTTCATCTCCGGCACCTGCCCGGTCGCGGAGCCCACCTGGCCGACCACCTCGCTGAGCATCTTCTCGCCCTGGGTCATGAACATCCCGAGCTCGCGCAGGCGGTTGGCGCCGAGTGTGAACACGTCGGAAACCTTGGTGGTCGGCGTGACCCGCGCACCGACCAGGCCGGACAGGTCGTTGAGCTGATTGGCGAGCATGCGGGCGCCGTCGGCGGCCCCGGCGAGCTGCACGCCCGGGTTGCTCGGCCCGGCCACCAGATCCAGCAGGCTGGTGATCTGGGTCGCCATCTTCTGCGCATCCGGGATGCCGGACATTTGCAGTGCGCCGGCGATCGGTGCGAGGACGGTGCGCAGCTGGGTTCGCAGCGGCCCGGTGGCGGTCAGCGCCTGCGCGGTGGAGTCGGCGGTGGCGCCGAGCGCGTTGGCCCCGTTCTGAATGTCGCCGATGGTGAGGTTGAGCCCGCGCAGCCCGGTGGCGGCCAGCGCCAGCTTCTCGGAGACGTCGTTGACCGTGCCGGACAGCTGCCGAATGGTCGCCGCCATGCCCTGGGCGCTCTGCAGCATCGGCGCGGCCTTTGCCATCAGCTGGTCGATCGTGCCGAAGGCGTTGTTGAAGGCGTCGCCGGCCTGGTTGGCGGCTGTTTTGATCACGCCCGCGGTGAACTGCGCGTCCGCGAGTCCGTTGCGCGCCTTGGACACTCCGACGAGCAGATCGCCCACGCCTACCTGCGCCGCGCTCGCCGACACGTCCCGAACCAGGTTCGCGTAGGTGGCCGCGTCGAGATCGGTGTGCCCGGGCACGACGGCGATGCGGCGGCTGTCCGCGTCCTGGCCGGGCTTGCCGAAACCGTCCGGGACGGTCACGGTGGCCAGCACGGAGCCGTCGTTCATGCCTGCGGCGGCCTGGTCCGCGTCGGTCACCAGCCAGTCGAAGTCCTGGTTGCCGGTCAGCGCGGAGACCATCTTCGCCGCGGGTGTCGTACCGTTGCCCGGGTTGGCGACGACCGCCACCGTCGGGACGCGGTCGGTCACCCCGAACATCGGCTTCACCCCGGCGTAGACTGCGCCCGCGAGCAGCGGAAGCGCGAGAATCAGCAGGGGGAGAACACGACGGATGCGGCCGGATTCGGCGAGCTGCATCAGCGAGAACCTTTCACACAGACAGCGAGGCCGGGCGCCGGCCCCGACCCCCGAATAAACCACATCGAGTTCGTCCGTGCGAGCATCCGCCCCGAGAACGTGTGTGAGAACGTGCGTGGGTGGGCTGCAAACCTCCAGAATGACCCGTGAAGTGCGTTGGATGCACGTCATGGGTCATTCTGGAGAGGTCAGAACAGTGTGAGGGCTTCCTGCGCGGGCGGCGGCGGTGCCGGGATCACCGCCGCCGCCTGCGCACCGACAGCCCGATCACCGGAACCGGAATCGGGATCGAGGGCTGTCGAAGACGCCCTGGCCGCCTCACCTGCCAGGGCATCGGCTTTTTCATTGAAATAGTTCCCGACGTGGCCGCGCACCCAGCGGAAGCGCACCGGTCCGGGCCGGGCCGAGATGAGCTGGTCGAGACTCCGGATCAGCTCGGCGTTGCGGACCGCCGAGCCCGAGGCCGTGCGCCAGCCGTTGCGACGCCACGTCGACACCCACTCGGATGCGCATTTGATCGCGTAGACCGAGTCGCTCTCGATCAGCAGCGGCTCCTCGCCGGGATGGGCTTCGACGGCGGCGAGCACCGCACGCAGCTCGGCGATCTGGTTCGTCCCGGACGCGGCGCCGCCGCTGCCGCTGGGGCCCGCGTGGTTGACCCAGGCCCACCCGATCGGGCCGTGCCCGCCGCCTGCTGCCTCCTCGGCGCCGTCGACTCGCGGCGCCGCGGGCTTCCGCAGGCACGAGCCGTCGGTGCTGACGATGATCATCCGTTGTCTCCCTACGCGATCCGGGCGACCGGATCATGGCCGTGGTATTGCTCGATGCCGGTGCGCAGCCGCTGTTCGGTGCGGCGCACGACGGTGTTGGCCATGCTCGTGGCGAGCCGGTTCGCCAAGTACCAGTGATGGCGGAGGTCCATCTCGTGGGTGAGCACCGAGCGCCCGCAACCCAGCCGGTCGAACCGGATCGTGTGGGTGCCGCCGAGCGTGTGCCTGCTGGTCAGTGCGAAGACGACATTGCGCCGGTACTCGGTGACTTCGGTCTCGAAGGTCCAGTGCCACGGGCCGCACTGGGCGGCGGTGCGAAAGACCGCGCCCAGGCCCTGGTCCGATGATCCCGTCGGCTCCAACTGAGACACCCACGCCAGCCACTGCGGAATGAAGCGGTAGTTCTCGACGTAGGAGAAGGCCACGTCAACGGGCGCCGCCACGTCGCTCGCGTACCTGATCCGACCCACAGTCCGCTCCTCACCCGGATTCTGGGTGGAAACTTACTACAGCATTCCTTTTTATTCGACAAATACCGAAAAGTACTTACCGTAAATTCCGCGCCGCGCGGTCATACACCCGTATCGCGCATCCACACCCGCAGCTGCGGGGGTGGATGCGCGATACGGGTGTATGAGATCTGGGCTGGTCCGCGCTGGCGGGCGCGCTCGGCGCTATTCGGCGCCGGCTTTGGGGCC
>JABFVX010000408.1 GCA_013362555.1 Mycobacteriaceae bacterium | reverse complement strand
TCCGCCAGCGCCAGCTCGTGATGTTCAGTGATGGTGAACCCGCCGCTGTGCCAGATCGTGCGACCCGGCAGTTGGGTGATCAGGACGCCTCGCCCGGATCGGCGGGCCGCGTGCAGCCGGATCCGTTTCGCGGGGTCGTTCGGATGCTGCGGGTCCCACGCGGATCCGATGATCCGAATGTCGGGGCGGGCCACGATGTTCAAGACATCGTCCGGAACGGTCGCGGGGTCGCCGCTCAGCCGCTCAGCCGTCTCTGCCTTCAACGTTTCGAACGCGCGGTACGACCGGATGTCGCTGGTGAAAACGAACGGTGCGGGAAGCACGCCGCTGCGCTGCCCGTCCCACCGCACCACGAACTCGAGATCGGTCAGCGTCCAATGCCGGTTCATTGCTCGAGTACGGGCCGGGTGGCGAACGGCGGTTCGCCGAGCGCGTCGGCCAAGTGCGCCGCGGACTTCACGTGGTCGGGCCGCTCGTACTTGCGATCGTCCTGCCGTCCTGGCGCGCCCGCCCCGGGCGGGTAGCCGCCCATTGGAGCCATCCCCGCCGAGGACAGCGCCCGCACCCCCGCCGCACCGGCGCGGGCCGCCGCCCGCGGGAACAGGGCTGAGGATTCGACCCGGGCTCCCAGCGGCAAAGCCCCGGCATCGCCGCCCGCGCCTGCGTGGCCCGCCCGTCCGCCGCCGGTTGCGGATCCGGCGGGCTTGTGTCGGTCGAGGCGGGCGGAGGCGGGCGCGGTCGCGGCTGCGGGCATGGTCCGCGGTGTGACCTCCTTGGCGGCATTGGCAGCGTTCTGCAGCCCGCTCGCAGCCTCGCGCCCCAGTCCGGTCAACTGGCCCAGCGCGCTGCCCGGATCCGCGCCAGGGTTGCCTGGGCTCGGCCCGGATGCCGAATCGAACTCCGGGAAGGTGGGACTCGGCGGAGCTGACCCGCCGGCATTCGGCGCGCCGCCAGCCGCGGCGATCGTCGGCGGTGGATCGCCTTCGTGGCCGCCCGGGTCAGAAGCTGGGCTCACAGGCTCGGGCAGGACCGGCATCCGTCCCATCGACTCGATGATGCCGGGGACATAGTAGGTGGCGAAGGCAAGGCGCATTTGGTTCAGGGCTGCTTCGTTTCGATCTGTCAGCGACCCGGTGGGGGAGGAGACGACGTCCTGCCAGGGGTTGACAGGCATCGACCAGTAGGTGTTGTTGAGCCAGCCCATGGTGTAGGTGAAGTTGTCGGCGATCACTCGGATACCGGCGGTGAACAGCGGCGATTCCTCGAGATATTTACCGACTGCCTTTTTTGCGGACTCCCTGGCCTCCCCGTCCCAACCGCTGCCGACGGCCTCGCCCAGCTTTTCGCGCAGGATGGCCATGGTCTCATCCACTTTGTCGGCTGCCCAGTTGCAGGCGGCTGAGAAGGCCAGAATTCCGGACAGGCGGATGGAAATATGCTGCCCCAGTGCGTAGAAATGATCCCATTCGAGACTCGCCGGATTCTCCGGGCCGTCCTGACCCGGCTCGCCGTATCCGCTGGCCTCCAATTCGCCGCCACTGGAGCGGAAGTAGGACGTCGCCTGCTCGGGAAAGACGATTTCCGATGGTTGGTTCGGTGTTAAATACACCTCCGGCGGAGACGAAGAGGCGTCCCAGTCCGGAGGGTCGGCCTTTCTGAACAGTGCCAACGATTCTGCTTCGGTTTTCGCGTAGTGGTTTGTCGCGGCGGTGAAGGTGCCGACCATGTCGGTGAGGATGGTTTCGTGAGATCCGAGGATGAGCTCGAGCTCGCGAAGTTTGACGTTGAACCGGTCGGCCAATGTGGCGCCGGACGTGATCGGATTGGGACTGACGGGGTCCAGGCAGAAGTCGGCCATCGCCTGCTTGATGGCTTGGATCCGGCTGCATGCGGCTGCGGACTCTTCGACGCATCGCTGACCGAGCTCGAAATCGAAGTACAGGCGGCCGGACGTTGCTGCTTCCGACAGCCCGTGCCATTCGTTCGCCATGGTGTCCAGCGGTGTGTCGCCGCCCATCCGTCGGCCCTCCTCTGCCGCCGCACCCACACGCCCGCATCAACTTCCGAAGCTAGCCACCGGCCTCCACCCCGTCATGCGCGCACGAACTTTCTTGACCGTCCCTTAAGCCCTGCGCTGCACAAACGCACCCTTTCTGGTCAACCGCACCGGAAATAGCGCACCAAACGCCGTGCGTCTGACCAGAAAGCGTGCGGCAGTCGTGGCCGACGGCGGCGCGGTTTCGTGCTTTGATCGGCGTATGTGGTTCGGCGTGCTCGGGCCGTTGCGGCTGCGGCGCGGCGGCGACGTCGTAGAGCTGTCCGGTGTGCTGCGGCAGACCCTGATGGCGGTGCTGCTCATGCACGCCAACGAGCCGGTCACCGCGGAGCGGCTGCGGCATCTGCTGTGGGGCGAGCGGCCGGATCCCGGTGCGCAGGGCAGGCTCAAGGTGCTGGTGCACCGGCTGCGGGCGGTGCTGGACGATCCGGACCGGCTGTCGTTCGGTCCGGCCGGGTATCGGCTGCGGGTCCGGACGGACGAGTTGGACGCCGCCCGGTTCTGCGCCCTGCTCGACGATGCCGCCGCGGCCGCGGCCGACGAATGCGTCCCGCTGCTGCGCGAGGCCTTGGCCTTGTGGCGGGGCGACCCGTATCAGGGCATCGACCTGCCCGACCTGGCGGCCGAGGCGCAGCGGCTGGCCGAGCGCCGTTTGAGCGGGCTGGAGCGGCTCTTCGCCGCCGAGCTTAGCCGCGGGCGACATGCCGAGATCATCGCCGAGCTTTCCGACGTGGCCGAGAGCCAGCCGCTGCGCGAACGCCTGCACGGTCTGTTGATGTCGGCGCTGTACCGCAGCGGGAGGCAGGACGAGGCGCTCGCCGTCTACCGCCGGGTCCGGGCGGTCACCGTCGCGGAACTGGGTCTGGAGCCGGGCCAAGAGCTGCGGGACCTGGAACGCGACATTCTGTCGGGCAAGCCCTTCCAGGCGGAGCCGATGGAACGCACTGTGCCGGAACAGCTTCCCTACGCGGCGGGGGACATCGTCGGCCGCGAAACGGAACTGGAGCGCCTCGATGCCCTGCTGGCCACGGACCGGGGCGCGCCGCGGCTGGCGGTGGTGTCGGGTGGAGGCGGCGTCGGCAAGTCGTCGCTGGTGCTGTCCTGGGCGCACCGGCGTCCGGAGGGCTTCCCCGACGGCCGGCTGTTCCTCGACTTGCAGGGGCACGGTCCCGGCTCGCCGATGCCGCCTGCGGAGGGTCTCGGCATCTTCCTGCGTGCGCTCGGTGTCGAGGCCGGGACCATTCCGGCGAGCGAGGCCGAACGCGCGGCCATGTTCCGCACCCGGGTCGCGGGCAAGCGGATGCTCATCGTGCTGGACGATGCCGATTCCGCCGAGCAAGTGCGGCCGCTGCTGCCCGGCGGGGCAGCATGTGCCGTCGTGGTCACCAGCCGCGAAACCCTGCCCGGATTGGCGGCTCGGGAGGGCGCCGAGCGCATCGACCTCGACGTCATGGGCGTCGACGATGCAACGCGCCTGCTGCGTGCGGTGCTCGGTGCGCGCTGCGATGCCGAGCCCGACGCCACCGCCCAGGTCGTCGCCCGCTGTGCGGGCCTGCCGCTGGCTCTGCGCATTGCCGCGGAGCGGCTGCGGGGCCACCCCGCGCGCCCCGTCCGGGACCTGGTGTCCGAGTTGGCCGACGAGGCCGCCCTCCTCGACAGCCTCGACATCGGCGGCGACCCGGCCGCCTCGCTGCGCGCGGTGTTCGGTGCCTCGTACCGTCGGCTCGATCCGCAAGCGGCACAGCTGTTTCGACTGCTCGGGGTGCACCCCGGGCGCGATATCGACCTGTTCGCCGCGACCGCGCTGGCAGGCAAGGACAGTGCGCACGCCACCTTGCGCCTGCTCGACACTCTCGTCCGGACCAGCCTCCTGCACGAAACCGCGGACCACCGCTACCGGTTGCACGATCTGCTGCGGCTGCACGCCACGGAACTCGCCGAGCAGGCCGAGGCTCCCGCCGCCCGCACCTCCGCGCTCGCGCGCCTGCTCGATTACTACCTGACCCTGACGGTGCGGGCGATGGACTTCATCGACCCGGTGGAGCGGGCGCCGACCGGTCTGCCCGCGCCCGTCGCCGCTCCGGTGATCGCGGACTACGCGGGCGCGCTCGACTGGCTCGACCGCGAGCGGCCCAACCTGCTGCGCGCCGCGGGCCGGTCGGCGGACGCCGGACTGGGCGGGTATGTCACTGAGTTCTCCACGGCCCTGGCGGGTTACCTCGATCTGGGCTGGCATCTCGACGATGCACGCGTGCTGCACTCCCGGGCCTTGCGCATCGCCGCCGCCCGCGGCGACGACGTCGCCCGGGCGACCGCGATGCGACAGCTCGGGCTGCTGGCGCTGCGCACCGGCCGACCCGCGGAGGCGATGGCGGACCTGGCCGAGGCCCTGCGGCTGCACGAGCAGGCGGGCGACGTGCAGGCGCAGGCGGCCTCTGTCGGCATCCTCGGCGTCGCCGAAGGACTGCGCGGCGCGCAGACGGCGGTCGGGCGCTTGACGCGGTCCATCGAGCTCTACCGGGCGGCGGGCAGGCCCGAGTTGGCGTATCGGCCGCTGACGTTCCTGGGCTATCTCCTGCGCGGCGCGGGCGAACTCGACGCCGCGACCGCATGCCTGAGCGAGGCGCTGGCGCTGGCCGACGAGGCGGGACATGAGCTTGCCCGCGCGCAGGCGCACCGGGGACTGCTGGCATTGAGCGTCGACCAGGGTCGCTACCGGGAGGCTCTGACCCACGGCGAGCAGGCCCTGGCGGCCGCCCGCGCCGGGCGCATCGGCTACCTCGAAGGCCGCTTGCTGTATCGGCTCGGCACCCTGCACCGCCGCCTCGGCGACTACGCCGAGGCGCTGTGCCTATGTGTGGACGCATTAGACGTCTTCCGCGCCGGCTACCACCGGAATCTGCAAGCCATGGCGCACAACGGCATCGGCGACGCCTACCGCGCCGCCGGCGACTCCGAAGCGGCCGGCCACCACCACCGCGCCGCTCTGGACCTCGCCGAACCCGGCTCGTACCAGGCCACCCGAGCCCAGCGCTGCCTCACACCGTCTGTTGCTCCTCCGGAATGACCCGCACGTCGTCGGCCACTCCGGAGGCAGGTCTACCCGGTGAGGTTGTGACCGGCGGCGGTCAAGGCCTGTGCCGCGTCATCGCGCCGGGATTCGGGCACCAGCACCAGGTCGGCATGGTAGGTCGAGGCGACGAACTGCGGGATTCCGGCGGCGGTGAGCGGTTCGACCAGGCCGGACAATCCGGCCCTCGGCCCCGCAGCGTCGCCGTAGAAGCCGACCCACGTCTCGTCCTCCTGCTGCCAGGGTGACGCCTCGCGAACAACGGTGAGCCCCTCCGGCGCTCGCACCAGTGCGATCCACTCGTCGTCTTCGGGGAAGGTGGCGGCGGGCATGTGGTCCACAGTGAACCGGGACGGCACCCGATGCAGACGCTGACCTGCGATCATTGCGCCATCCTACGGCGCGGTGCCAGGGCGGTCAGACCGTTGTCCAGGACTGGAGTTTCTCGGGGTTCCGGATGACCCAGATGCGGGTGATGCCGGTGGCGGCGATGTCGAAGGCGTAGACCGAGACGACGGCGCCGTCGAGCTGTGCCACCAGGCCGGGTTGGCCGTTGACGGTGCGCTCGGACAGGACGATCCGGGGATTGCGGGCGGCGATCTCGATCCACAGGCGAGCGATGTCTTCGGCGCCGGTGATCGGGTCGAGAAATGCCGGGGCCAGGCCGCCGCTGTCGGCGGTCGCGATCGCAGTCGGGTCGAGCAGGGCGACCAGCGCCTCGATGTCGCTTGCCTCCCACGCTCGTTTGAAGTCCTTGACTACCTCGGCGCGGTCGGCGCCGGAGGGTTCGCGGGCGGTGTCCACGCGGCGGCGGGCGCTCGAGGCGAGTTGCCTGCACGCTGCCGGAGTACGCCCGACGATGGCGGCGACCTCGGGGAAGGAGTAGCGGAACACGTCGTGCAGGACGAAAGCGACTCGCTCGGCGGGCGTCATCGAATCCAGCACGACGAGAAATGCCATGCTGATTGATTCGTCGAGCGTGACGCGGTCGGCCGGATCAGCGGGACCGGCGCTGCCGAACCATTCGGGTCGACCGGGCACCGGCTCCGGAATCCACTCGCCCACATACTGTTCCCGCCGGGCCCGCGCTGAGCCGAGCAGATCGAGGCAGATCCGGCTGGCGACTGTCGTCATCCACGCACCGGGCGTCGCCACCTCGCTGCGCTGCGGTTCGGACAGTGCGTACCAGCGCGCATAGGTCTCCTGCACCACATCTTCGGCTTCGGCCAGCGAGCCCAGCATGCGGTAGGCGAGACTGATCAGCTTGCGGCGCTCGCCGATCACCGCGGTCAGGTGTGGATCGGTCATGGTGCGGCTCCTTGGATTGAATCCTCATCGAAGCCGACGACACAGCGGGCCGAAATGTGAGCCGGCCGGTAGCCCCGGGTCCATCACGGCCCACCGGTTGCGCCTGACGCACCGAACGGCCGTTCTGGAGTTTCGGCGACCTGACGTTTCGCGGTGCTGTGTCGTCGGAACTGGACCACGACCTGAAGGAGCCGACCATGACCACACCGGACAGCGCCGCGGACGCCGATATCCGCAAGCAGATCGACGCCGTCGTCGCCGCGCTGCGCAGCAAGGACCTGGAAGCCCTGCGCCGGGTGTACACGGCGGACGTCGTGTCATTCGACGTCGAACCGCCGCTGCAGCACGTGGGGATCGCCGCGAAGCTGGAGAACTGGGCGCGGGTGTTCCGGGTTTTCGACACGCTCGACTACGAGATTCGCGACCTCCGGCTGACCGTCGGGTCCGACCTGGCCTACGGTCACGCGTTCGGCAGGCTCAGCGGCACGTTCGCAGGCGGGGCCGCCACGAACGGCATGTGGGTCCGGGTCACCTACGGCTTCCGTAAGCTCGACGGCGCCTGGATGATCGCCCACGACCAGGTGTCGGTGCCTCTGGACATCGTGACCGGCACGGGAGTAGTCGACCTCGAGCCCTGACTCCTGACTCCGGAACAACCCGTGATGTGCGTCAGGCGCAACTCACGGGTCGTTCCGGACAGCCTCGGTCAGGCCGAAGCAGGCGGCAGCCGACGCAGAATCTCTTCCAGCATCCCCGTGTGCTGGTTCAGCGTTTCGGTGTGTTGGTTCAGTGTCACGCTGTGTTGGTTCAGCATTTGGGTGTGCTGGTTCAGTGTTTCGGTGTGCTGGTTCAGTGTTTCGGTGTGCTGGTTCAGCGTCACGCTGTGTTGGTTCAGCGTTTCGGTGTGTTCTTGCTGGGTGTTGCGGAGCTCGTGGAGTTCTTTTGTGTGTTCTCGCTGAGTATTGCGGAGCTCGCGCGTGTCTCTGCGGAGCTCGCGCATATCCCGGGTGTGCTCGTAGAGCGTCCGGGAGTGATCGGTGAGAATCGTCGTGATAATGGTGCCGGTGCGTTCGCCGAACGTCTCCCGGGTGGACTCGGCCATCACGTCGGTGATGAGTTGATCGAGCCGCCGCTCCATCATGTTCAGCCGCCGCTCATCGTCCTTGCCCATGCAGGCCCCCGTCCTGTTTGCTCGTTCTGTCGACAATACCGCAGCAGGCAGACCGCACAGGACTTTTTTCCGGCCCTTCCCGGCCTCGAGCCCGAGCCGCGAATCGAGCCGGGCGCACGTCACGGGTCGTTCTGGAGATCGGGTATGCAAAACTGGTCCGAACCAGCCGGCTACCAGTGAAGTGGACACATGACCTTCGCGGACGACCTCGCCTCGGACGAGACCTATGAGCCCAACGCCATCGTCGACAAGTGGATGACGGTGTGGGCCGACGCGCGCACGTTCGAAGTAGACCAATTGGTCGGTGACGGCGGCGGCCAGGACCGCCGCTATGTGGTGAGCATGTTTCCGTACCCCTCCGGCGACCTGCACATGGGCCACGCCGAGGTGTACTCGATCAGCGACGCCATTGCCCGCTACACCAGGCTGCGCGGCTACGACACGCTGCTGCCGATCGGCTGGGACTCGTTCGGCCTGCCCGCGGAGAACGCCGCGCTCAAGCGCGGGCTCGACCCGCGGGAGTGGACCTACGCGAACATCGAGACGCAGGCGGAATCCTTCAAGCGCCTGGGTATCTCATTCGACTGGCGGACCCGCTTCCACACCAGCGACCCCGAGTACTACCGATGGAACCAGTGGCTGTTCCTGCGGCTGTTCGACAAGGGTCTGGCGTACCGGCGCGGCGCCCTGGTGAACTGGTGCCCTGTCGACCAGACCGTGCTGGCGAACGAGCAGGTCATCCAGGGTCGCTGTGAGCGGTGCGGTTCGCAGGTGGTGCAGCGCACGCTCACCCAGTGGTTCTTCAAGACCACCGACTACGCGCAGCGGCTCTTGGACGACATGGACCAGCTGGAAGGCAAGTGGCCCGCGGAAATCCTTGCGATGCAGCGCAACTGGATCGGCCGGTCGGAGGGGGCGCACGTCGACTTCGCGATCGAGGGCCGCGACGAGCCGGTTCGGGTGTTCACCACTCGGCCGGACACCCTGTTCGGCGCCACGTTCTTCGTCGTCGCCTTCGACGCGCCACTGGCGGAGCAGCTGTGCATCCCGGAGCGCAAGGAGCAGTTCGAGGCCTACCGCGCGAGCGCTTCGACAGCCACCGACATCGAGCGGCTCGCAACAGACCGTCCCAAGACCGGCGTCTTCCTCGGCAGCTACGCGGTCAACCCGGTCAACGGCGACCGCATTCCGGTGTACGCCTCGGACTACGTGCTGGCCGACTACGGCACCGGCGCGGTGATGGCGGTGCCTGCCCATGACCAGCGTGACCTCGACTTCGCGAAGGCGATGGACATCCCGGTCCGGGTCGTGCTCGACACCGGGGAGCCCGATCCCGCCACGACCGGCGTCGCCGCCGCGGGCGACGGGACTCTGGTCAACTCCGGCGCGTTCGACGGGCTGCGCAAGGCCGCGGCGATCCAGGCCGTCACCGCCGACTTGGAACAGCGCGGCGTCGGCGCCGCCGCGGTCACCTACCGCCTGCGGGACTGGCTGCTGTCGCGGCAGCGGTACTGGGGCACGCCGATTCCGATTATTCACTGCGAGACCTGCGGCCAAGTGCCGGTCCCGGACGACCAGCTGCCGGTGCGGCTGCCGGAAACCGGCTATGAACTGCGCCCGAGCGGCGGGAAGTCCCCGCTGGCGAGCGCCGAGGACTGGGTGCGAGTGGACTGCCCGCGCTGCGGCGCCGCGGCCCGCCGCGACACCGACACGATGGACACGTTCGTCGACTCCTCGTGGTACTTCCTGCGCTTCCCGAGCGCGAACTACACCGAGGGTCCGTTCGACCCCGCGGGCATCGAGCGTTGGCTGCCGGTGGACGAGTACATCGGCGGCAAGGAGCACGCCACCGGCCACCTGATGTACGCGCGCTTTCTGACCAAGGCGCTGCACGACATCGGGCTGTTGCCCTTCACCGAGCCGTTCACCCGCCTGACCAACCAGGGGCAGGTGCTCATGGACGGCAAGGCGATGAGCAAGAGCCTCGGCAACCTCGTCAACCTGCAGGAGCAGATCAGCCTGTACGGACCGGACGCGGTGCGGCTGACCATGATCTTCGCGGGCCCGCCGGAAGACGACATCGACTGGGCCGACGTCTCGCCGCAGGGTTCGGTCAAGTGGCTTGCGCGGGTGTGGCGGCTGGCGGGCGACATCGGCGCCGCGCCGTCCGCCGCGGACGCCGCTCCGGCGGACGAGTTGCGCCGCGGCGTCCACCGCATCATCGACCAGGCGACGACGCTGATGGACGGCAAGCGACTCAACGTCGCCATTGCGCAGTTGATGCAGTTGACGAACCTGCTCCGCAAAGCCGTCGACGGCGCCGAGGGCCCGGCGCACCCGGCCGTGCGGGAAGGCGTCGAGGCGCTCGCGCGGATGCTGTCGTGCTTCGCGCCGTTCACCGCGGAGGAGGTGTGGGAGCGGCTCGGGAATCCCCCGTCGGTCACAGCCGCGGGGTGGCCCGCGGCCGACCCGGCGCTGGTCGCCACCGACACCACGACCTGCATCGTCCAGGTGGACGGCAAACTCCGCGACAAGGTGGAAGTCCCGGTCGACGCGGCCGAGGACGCTCTGCGCGAGCTCGCCCTGTCCTCGGACAAGGTCAAGACGGCGTTGGCGGGCCGCGGCGTCGCCCGTGTCATCATCCGCGCGCCCAAACTGGTCAATATCGTCTCCGCCCGCTGACCAACCGGGCAGAGCTGTACGGTTGCTGTGAATCGTCTCCGAAAGGCGTTGGAGCTCTCGATGTTCCGGAGAGCGGCCGCTAGCGTTAGGCGCGTACCACCGATATTCGAAGGAGGTCGCCATGATGGAGACCCTTTCCGTCGGCAGACGGATCGCCGGTGCGGTCTCGGTGGCGGCGGCGGTGGCGATCGCCCCAGTGCTGCTGTCGGCCGGACAGGCGGGGGCATCGACCGCCCACTCGGCCGTCGCGGTGGCCGACCATCGGCTGCCCGGGCCGCCGCCCGGCTGTCCCCCGCCGCCGCCCGGAGTCAAGCCGGGCGAGGCCCCGCCGGGAGCCCCGCCGCCCCACCCGCCGGGTGCGCGTCCGGGATTCGCGCCGCCGGGTGGTCCGCCCCCGGGCTTCAATCCGGGCAGCCCTCCGCCGGACGGTGCCCGCTGCCTCCCGCCGAGGCGCTAGCGACTTCCTGTATGACCCGTGACGTGCTTTGAACGCACGTGACGGGTCATTGTGGATTTAGGGGTACTCGGGAGG
>JABFVX010000275.1 GCA_013362555.1 Mycobacteriaceae bacterium | reverse complement strand
CCATCCTATATAGGATTGCTACTATGGAGATGTACGCAGTCGAGATCGAGCCGGAGGTGGCCACGTGGTTGCGGTCGCTGTCGGATCGGGACTTCGGTCGCGTCGACACCTATGTGGGCATGCTCGCCGAACACGCGGAGACGCTTGGTGAGCCTTGGTCGCGGAACCTTGGTGAGGGGGTGCGGGAGTTGCGGTTTCACCTGCACCCGCTGGAGATGCGGGTCACGTACTGGCTTGCGCCGCAGCGGCGGGTGGTGTTGTTGACGGTGTTCCGCAAGACCCGTATGCGTGAGGACGCAGAAGTCCTGCGGGCGAAGGCGCTCCGGAAGGTCTGCGAGGCAGAACATGAGCACGCCCGCGTCAGCTTCGACAGAAGGGTGGACAACGAATGACTGAGCACACGAGCATGAACGAGCTTCGTCGCGAGCGCTTCTCGCGTCCGGAGTTCGACGCCGACGAGTACCACGCGGGTCGTGCTGAGGCGGCGCTGGCCATCGAGTTCGCAAACGCTATCCGCGAGCGGCGACTGGAGCTTGGGCTTACCCAGACTCAGCTGGCTGGTCGTGCCGGGTTGCGCCAGCCTGACGTATCCCGGCTCGAGGCCGGGGGCGGCACACCCACTATTGGCATGCTGGATCGGCTGGCACATGCGCTCGAACTGCGGTTCGTCGCCAGGTTCGAAAAGCCGGGCGCGGCCTGAAGCCGTGCGCGCCGTAACCGCCGATCTGGTCCACCACACCACCACCGCCGGTCACGAGCGCAACGCTGTTCGCCGCGTGCCGGCCGGCTTGATCTGAATCCAGCGCGACCTAGCCCCACGGAAACCCCACGGATTGTCGCCACCTTCAACGAGTGCGGCGAAGGTAGTAGCTTTGCCTGGTAAAGGGGCATCTGCCGGAGGTGCCGATGTTCACCTGACCGGATTTCGCTTGCAACGCGCCACACATGAACGGCGAGCCAAACGTAGGGCGGTTGCCCTTCCGCCCGATCCATCTCGTGTGCTGTCAAGCGATCGACTTCTCGTATCGGCATAGAGACGCTGCACCGGCCGACGGCTGTGAGGGCTTTCAGGGCCACTGCCCGGTCCTATCCCACCACTCTCGGTAGGTACGCGTCAGCCAGTCATCGATGTGCCGCCAGTCCGGGGAGTCTGGAAGATCGGCGGTTTCGCCCAGCCGATCGATCTGATCGAGCAGATTTCGGCCGCGATCCAGGGCTTCGTCCATGGAGTGTTTGCCATCGCTCAACTCCCGCAGCCATGTCAGGTCAGGTTCTGGGGTGGGCAGAGAGATCCGGCCTGTAGTGAGGAGTTCGACGCCTTGCAATCCAACCCGGATCATATGGTAGGCGGACTTCGTGTCGAAGCCATGCACCTCCACTAGCTCAGAACGGGTTGTGCCTTGTCCGCGCAGTCCGAGCATTTTCTCCTGCTGCGCGACTAGGTATCCGCTGAAGCGCGAAGCGGCTTTCTTCGACAGGAATCGCTCCGGGTGCGCCTGGATGTCCCAGCCGAGATCGTTCATGAATACGAGTTCGGAGACTGGAATGAACATCAGCAGAAGGATCCTCGGGTTGCCCTGTGCGGCGAGTCTCGCCCATTTGCGCAGACTGTAGATGACCAGGTCAAGGTCGCCCGGACTACGCACTCCTTCCGCTTGCGTACGGAACCGGTACTGCGCGAACTTCGAATTGCCGATGACGCATTCCGGAGGCTCGATACAGACGCCCATCTCGTCACGGTCGTCAGATCCGGTGATGACACCATGGAGGCCGGAGCCGACTTGCCCGCGCAATACAGTGTTCTGTTCAGCGATCGTTTTGGATCGCCTGTCGCTATAGGCAACCGGCCTACGCAGGTCGGATCGCCACTCGTTGGTCTCATTCACACTGCGTTCTTCTACATTCACGATCTGGCGAAATTCGCACGTCACGATCACGAGACCGGCGAATGCGAGGCCAGGACCGTAGACGACGGCACGTGAAACTTGCCTCTGGCACACTTTCGGCGATCACGATGCCTCGCGGTGCGGAACCTGTGCTCGCGCGAACACCGAGTTCCCGGAGGTGGTCTTGGTTCGGCCCGGTGCGGACTGTCAGTCTGTTTCGGCCTGCCGGGTGTCGTATTCGGTGCGGGCGGCGGCGACCTCGTCCCGATGCGCACGGGTCCAGGCGACCAACGGTTCTATGGTGGCGAGCAGACTGTGGCCCAGTGGCGTCAGTTCGTAGTCGACCCGGGGCGGGACTACGGGGTGGACCGTCCGCATGAGCAGGCCGTCGCGTTCCAAGTGTCGCAGGGTCAGTGTCAGCATGCGCTGGCTGATTTCGTCGATCTCGCGATGCAGTTCGCCGAACCGGCGTTTTCCGGTGCCGAGCAGTTCCACGACCAGGAGCGACCATTTGTCGGCCAGCCGGTCGAGCAACTCGCGGATCTCGCATGACGCGGTCTCGCTCACACCGATGTGCGTGACCGACAGTGATGTGCCTTCTTTCATCGCCATCCAGGATGTCGCATGATCATCACAGTTACAAGAGGTAACTGACCACACTGGAGGTAATCGTGACTGTTGACGTGGGCATCGTGCTTCCGACGTTGGCGGAGCCGGACGCCTCGCCCGGCGACATTGCGGCCGCTGCTCGTCATGCCGAGCAGTTGGGCTTTGAGTCGGTGTGGGTTGTCGACCAGCTCATTGCGGGCACGGGCGTGCCGCTGTTGGACAGTCTGATGTCGCTGGCCGCTGCGTCGGCCGTGACGGAGCGGGTCCGATTGGGTCTCGGCGTGCTGATTCTGCCGCTGCGACCTGTGGTCTGGGTGGCCAAACAGGTGGCCACACTTCAACATCTCTCCGGCGATCGGGTGTTGCTCGGGGTCGGCGTCGGCGGTGACCGGCACGACCGGTCGTGGTCGGCCGTCGGGATCCCGGCGGGGGAGCGAGGTCGGCGAACCGACGAAGCGCTGGCGGTCCTGCCGGACCTGATCGCAGGGCGGCCGGTTCGTGTCGGTTCGGCCGACGTGCAGCTCAATCCGGGTACGTCCGTCCCGCCGATCATCGTTGCTGGTTCATCCGATGCCGCGCTGCGTCGGGCGGCCAGGCACGGCGACGGATGGTTCCCTATCGGCTCGCACGCGCAAATCGCGGAACAACGGCGCCGACTGTCGGTCCTGACCGCGGAGCGAGGACGCCCGACGCCGTCCCTGACGACCAGCTCGATAGTGGCCATCCACGGCGATCCCCGGTTGCCCGACCGGGCCACGCTCATCCGGTCGGTGGTCGACCCGGACGGCCGATTCGGCATCCCGCCCGAGTACGCCGAGAACGCTGTGCTCAGCGGTGACATCGACACCGTGGCCGGCCACCTGGAGGACGCGGCCGTCCATGGCAGCGCCCGAGTGGTGGTCACGTTCGCGGCAGGCGACTGGTTTCGTCAGGCCGAACTTCTGGCAGAAGCCCGCAGGCACGCGGCTTCGCACTCGTGAACGAGCAGTTCGCATGAACGGTTGCATCGTCATGTGCAGCGTTGCGGTGGGACGGAGTCCCAGTCCAGGCGCTCGGCAGTGAGTGACGAGAGCGACAAGTCGTTGACCTCAACTTTCATTCAGGTCATAGGTTCAGGTCGTCCTACACGCAACACCTGATGAGGAGGCCGCAATGTACGCCGTTGTCCTGCATGAGTTCGGGCCCGCCGAGAATTTCCGCTACGAGCAGGCGCCCGACCCGGTGCCTGGTCCAGGTCAGGTTCGCATCGTCGTGCGCGCCGCGGGCGTGCACGCGGTGGAGACGAAGATGCGCGCGGGCGCCGAAGGCGAGCTGCCCCCACTGCCCGAGCTGCCCGCGATCTTCGGCGGTGAAGTGTCGGGCACAGTCGACGCGACCGGACCCGGTGTCGACCCATCGTGGATCGGGCGCGATGTGGTCACGGCGCGAAGCACGCCGGGCGGCTACGCGGAACTGACCGTGGCCGAGGTCGACACTCTGAACCTGCGGCCGGCCGGCTTGAGCCATGAGCTGGCGGTCGCCATGGTCGGCACCGGCAACACCACCCTGGACGTCCTCGACATCGCGCGACTGGTTGCCGGCGACGTCGTGCTGGTCAACTCGGCGGCAGGCGGGATCGGACGGCTCATCGTGCAATACGCCCGAGGCGTCGGTGCGACCGTGATCGGCGCCGCGGGCGGCCCGGAGAAGACCGACGCTGTGCGCTCGCTCGGCGCCGATCTGGCTGTGGATTACAACCAGCCGGGGTGGGCGGAGGTGATCCGGGACTGGCTCGGTGCAGGCCGCCGTGTCACCGCGGCTCTGGACGGTGTCGGCGGCGAGAAGGGCCGGACTGCCTTGGAATTGGTCGGGAGGGGCGGCCGTTTCGTCACCTACGGCTCCATCTCCATGGACAAGATCGTGCCCGGTGCGGACGAGCTCGCGGCGCGAGGGGTGACGTGGATCGACGCCCTCGACATCATGATCGCTCGGCACGGCGACGGTACCACCGGGATCGATTATGCGGCAAGAGCATTGGCCGAGGCGGACGCGGGACGCCTGATTCCCGCGGTGCAGTCCTTCCCCTTGGCCAAAGCCGCCGCGGCGCATGCCGCGTTGGAAAATCGGGAAACCACCGGAAAGGTCGTTCTGATCCCGCGCCGATAGACCTCAGCGGCGCATCTACACCCGGATCACGCAGGCACACCCGCAGCTGCGGGTGTGCCTGCGTGATCCGGGTGTAGATGCAGTGGCCATTGCGATTGCTGTCGTGAACTACCCAGCTATGGGAAACCTCGGTAGTTCGTAGGTATTGCTTAGGCTGTCATACACATCGCAGGACTCCCCGCGCCGGTCGCGATGAACGGCGCGATTTGTCAGAGCAGAAGCAAGGTGATGGCTGTGCGACGTCTCGTTGGTGCGCGCACCCGTGTCGAATGGACCGACACGTTCGACGACCTGCCGGAAGCCGAGTCGCCGCTGCTTGCGGCCACTATCCTCAGAGTCTGGGCGCTGGATTATCTGGCCCGCCCCAATGGTGAGCTCGGCCGCGATGGACCGGTTTGTCCGTATGTGAAACCCGCCATCGCGCACCACGCATTGCGGTCGGTATTCATTTCCGGTGATACCGAATTGTCGGTCGAGCGAATGTGCGCGGTCGTGGACGACGCCGTCGACCTGTTTCTCGCGCTGACCCGACCAGAAGGCGCCGGAGCCCAACAGCAGGCGTTGCTCGTGGTATTTCCGGACCTTACCGACTTCACGCGAGTGGATGCGGTCCACGCGGCCCGCAAGGGCAAATGCGTCGCAGCGGGGATGATGCTGGGCCAGTTCTATCCGGGTTGTGGACAGCCCGGATTGTGGAGCAAAGACTTCCGCCCACTGGACGCCCCGCTGCCCATGCTGGTGGTGCGGAACATGATGCCGTCCGACTATCCCTTCCTGGTGGGCAACAGTGAATGGCTGTTCGCCTATATGTCGCGATTCGGCCGGGCCCTGCCCGTCAAGCTGCGCAGGTCGATTGCCGAACACCTGCACAGTGCCGTGGCCGACAATGCCGACGCGATCACCGAGCACCGTGTGCACAGCATCGAAGATTTCGCCGGCCCGCGGCCGGAATCGGCCGGTGGCGTCGGGACGGTCGCCCGTATGCGGAGGAGCGGCGACGCATGAGCTCGGAACTGTCGAAATTGTTGTCCCGCATAGTCGACGCGACACGCGAATGGGAGGCGTCCTTCGGGGAGTTCGGACCGCACCCCGACACCGGCGTGGACGTGGAGCGCCTCGGGGCGGTCGTCGACGACCTTCTCACCCGCCTCGGCGCGAGCACGCCCTTCTTCCATCCGCGCTATGCAGGCCAGATGACGCGGGCGCCGCATCCGGCCGCCGTCGTCGGCTATCTCGCGGGCATGCTGGTCAATCCGAACAATCACGACTTCGCGGGCGGACCGGCTACCACACAGATGGAACACGAGGTAGTGGCCGAGCTCGCGGCCATGTTCGCGCTTCCCGCCCACATCGGCCATCTCACCAGCAGCGGAACCATTGCCAATCTGGAGGCGCTGTTCGTCGCGCGGCAAACGCATCCTGGCCGGGGCGTGCTGTTCAGCGCTGACGCCCATTTCACCCACGAGCGGATGTGTGCCCTGCTCGAGATGCCCGCGCATCGGGTGCCGACGGACGCCCGCGGCGCCATGGACCTGGACGCCGCGGAGCGGCTCGTGCGCTCCGGTGCTGTCGGCACGATCGTGCTCACTGCGGGCACCACCGGAGTCGGCGCGATAGATCCGATCGTGGATGCCCTGACGCTGAAACAGCAGTACGGCGTCCGGCTGCACGTCGACGCCGCCTACGGCGGGTACTTCGCATTGCTGACATCGGACGACGAACTCGAACTCGAATGGGATCCGGCGCCTTGGCGTGCCATCAGGTCCTGTGACTCGGTCGTGGTCGATCCGCACAAACACGGCTTGCAGCCGTATGGCTGCGGGGCGGTGCTGTTCGCCGATCCCGCAGTGGCGCAGTACTACCACCACGATTCGCCGTATACCCGCATGTTCTCCGGAGCGCCCGGGCACCTGGGCGAGATCAGCTTGGAATGCTCCCGGTCGGGTGCGGCGGCTGCCGCGCTGTGGACCACGCTGCAGATGGTTCCGTTGCGACGCGACGGCCTCGGCACGCTGCTCGCGTCCACTCGGCGCGCCGCGCTCGCCTTCGCGCGCCTGGTGGCGCAGTCGTCGGAGCTCACTCTCTATCAACGACCGGAGTTGGACATCGTCACCTACTTTCCCAGTGCGCCGCGGACGATGTCCGGCGTGGACGCGGCGTCCGGCCAGATGCTGTCCGACGGCATGTTCGCCCCCCGCTCGGAAGCGATCTTTCTCAGCACCTTGAGTGTGGAGGCAGCCGGATTCCGCAGGCGGGGCCACCGCCTCGCCGCCGACGCCCCGCGGGGACGCATTCTGCGCAGCGCTCTCATGAAACCGGAACAAGAGCTGTGCGCTGCGGAGCTGGTCGCACAGATCGCGGCGTTGGCGCCTGTCGAGCAGGCGGCTCACCGACGGTGAGCGCTCCGACAGCGTGCCGTCCGTAAGAAAGGGACAGTCAATGGATTCCTATGATGTCGTGGTCATCGGTGCCGGCCACAACGGCCTCACCTGTGCGGCGTATCTGGCCAAGGCAGGCAAGAAGGTGCTGGTTCTGGAAGCCCGTCCGGTCATCGGCGGCGGCTGCGCCACCGAGGAGGTGGCGGCGCCGGGCTTCCGCCACAACTTCCATTCCAATTTCCACGGCATCATCCACATGGGCCCGGTGTACCGGGATCTGGAACTGGAGCGTCGCGGCGCCCGATACATCTGGCCGGAGAATCAATTCGCGCATGTGTTCCCCGACGGCAATGGGCTGGTGCTCGCGCGCGACCTCGACACGACAATCCGCAACATCGAGCGCTACTCCAAGCGCGACGCCCAGACCTTCCGCGATTTGATGCAGGTCTATCGCCGGGTGCTGGAGACCACCCTCATTCCCGGCATGTTCGCGGCGCCGGGTTCGCCCGCGGCCGACCTCGCCGACATCGAAGCCGCAGGCGGGCTCGACCTGGCCCGCCAGTTTCTGACTGCGCCGAATCATGTCGCCAGGAGCCTGTTCGAGTCGCCGGAAGTGCAGACATGGCTGGGCGGCGGGGTTGCCCAACTCGCAGGCACCGGCGACGTTTTCGGGCTCGGCGCCAACTACCCGCTCATGCTGGCGGGCTCCCTGGAGCCGTACGGATGGGCGATCTGTGAGGGCGGATCCAACAACCTGGCCCAGGCGATGGCTCGATTCGTCGTCGACCACGGCGGGCATATCCGGGTCGATGCGCCGGTCAGGCAGATCGAGGTGCGTGACCATCGGGTTACCGGCGTCGTGCTGGACGACGCGACGCACATTCCGATTCACGGGATCGCCGTGTCGAATCTCGATCCCAAGCACACTTTCCTGGACTTGGTCGGCGAAGGCGACCTGCCCGCCGAGTTCCGGCCTGCGGTCGAACGCTGGCGCTACGACCGGATGTCGATGTTCTGCCTGTATTTGGCCTTGCGGGAACCGGTGCGCTGGAAGGCGTCAGCGGCGCTGCCCGAGTTGCAGAGCTGCTTCGCGGTGTCGCTGTGCGAATCACTCGACCTGCTCGACGACAATGCTTCAGACTGCCGCCTCGGCGTGCCGCCCCGGTCGCCGGGGCTCTTCACGGTGCACGCGTCGCTGTTCGATCCGAGTCTCGCGCCCGCGGGCGGGGAAGCGTGTTTCTGCGAGCAGCTCGCACCCTACGAGCTGCGTGACGGCGGATCGGCGGCATGGGACGAGATCAAAGCGGACTACGCGGATTTCGTGCTGGATCGCTGGCGGCCGTACCTGTCCAACGGTCTCGAACCCGATTCGATCGTCGGCCGCTATATTTCGAGTCCCATCGACATAGAACGGGTGATGCCGAGCATGCGGCACGGCGACTGGAACCACGGCGAGATGGCTCAAGACCAACTCGGCGTGTTCCGGCCGTTTCACGAATACCCACCGTACCGAACGGCATTCGACAATCTGTACATGTGCGGCGCCTCGACCCACCCGGGCGGCTCGATCGGCGGCGCGAGTGGCTACAACGCTGCGGGCGTCATCGCCGACGAGCTCGGCGTCAAGGCCTGGTGGCGGAGCAGCTGACCTGACCAGGGCCGCAACGTATCGCGCCGACCTCGCGTCGGCGGCCGAGGGTCCGGCCTGCACCACTGGTGACGACCGCGAACGAGCGATGAGTTCTCCGGCGGCGCTCCGTCTGATCTGTTGAACGCGCTACCAACCCGGCGCTACCAACCAGAAGGACGAGCAATGACCACCACCGCGAGCGCTATCACCACCACCACCACCGTCGCCGACCGTCCGGGCAAGGCCCGCAACCGCATTCTGTGGACCTTGCAGATCGTGCTCGGTCTGTTTTTCGTCATCGCCTCCGGTGGGCCGAAGCTCATCATCCCGAACACCCTGATGGACAACGCCCCTGAGAACCTCACTATCTCGTTCGGGCTGCTCATTTTCATCGGCGTCATGGAGGTCGCGGGCGGCATCGGCGTGATGGTGCCGCGCCTGAGCGCCCTCGCGGCCGCGGGCCTGTCCGTTCTCACCGTCCTCGCCGCCGGAACGCAGGCCTTCATCGCCGACAAGCCCGCCATGGCGATCTTCCCGCTGGTCCTGGCCGCGATCTTCGCCTGGATCACCTACGAGCGCCGCGCCACCCTCACCCAGTTGCGCAGCGTGCTCGCTCGGTGACAATCCCTGAGCACGATCGGTGATCGGTGGCGTTGTCCACCGATCACCGATCGTGCGTTCCCGGATCAGTCGCTTGTCGGGTTGGCGGCGACGGTCCAGCGGCCATTTGGTCAGCGGCCTGCCTGTGGCACCGCACCAGGTGGCCGCCGAAATGAACAGCACCGGACCGTCACTCGGCAGCTCGACCTGGACCGCGAGGGTGCACGCGCATTCGTCCGGAGGTCGGCTGACGGCACACTTTCGGCCGGATATGACATCGAACGCACAAATCTCGCCGAAAGTGTGCACTCCACAGACCAGCGCCAGGCATCGAGGGCCGACTGCCCGGACTCGAACGTCCGGGCCGCCATCACTGTGTTCGGCTGGTGGCGTGGCGTTGGCCTGCGCCGTGGGGTCGGCGAACTTGGGTGCGCGGGCTGAAATCAGGGATCAGAGTGTCGATCTTGTGACTAGAGTGGTGGATCGTCATGGGCGCACCGTCAATCTGGGACAGCGTGGGCGACAATGGATGTGACACTTCGGGTGGAAGCGCGGCGGACCGTCGACGAGACGCATTCGTTGCTGGATTGGCTGCAGGCCGACGGCGCGCTGCGTGGGCGGGTTCGGCAGGTCCGGTCGGAACCGCCGCCGGGTGTTTTGGGGCCGGGCGTTGACTCACTGGTTGTGGCGTTGGGGCCGGGCGGCGTCGCCACCGCGCTGGCCACCGTGTTGGTGACTTGGATTCGCAGGCGGACCAGTGACGTCACGCTCAAGGTCACCGGGCCCGACGGCGAGACCTACGAGTTGAACGTGACCAACGTCGGGAACGTGGACGCCGCGGCGGTGCAGAACCTGGCGAGGCGCCTGGCCGCCGAAGCGGGCTCAGGGGAATGATTCTGGGCTCAGGAGGTTCCCGAGTTCTCATCGCGGGCACGGGCTCGCACCCGGACGGTTCGACTCTGCCCGACGTGCCCGCGGTCGCGGCGACGGTCGCGGAGCTGCGCAGGGTGTTCGCCGAACGGTGCGGCCTGACCGACCGGCAGCTCGGCGAGCCGGTGCTCGACCCGACGCACACCGAGTTCGGCGACGCGCTGTCCCAGGCTGCCTCGGAAGCCGAGGGCGTCTTGCTCTTCTATTACGTGGGCCACGGAATCGTCAGCCCGTCCAACGAGCTGTTCCTCGCCACCCGGGAAACCGACCACCACACCGAGCGATTGCACCGTGCGCTGCCGTATTCCATTGTCGAACAGGCGATCAGCCGCACGGCGGCGCGCACGGTGGTCGTCGTGCTCGACTGTTGTTTCGCCGGCCGGGCCGAGCTTCCGGCGCGGCCCGCGGCCGTTGCGGCGGTCGAACTGGCGGCCCGGGGCGGCGCCTACGTGCTCGCGGCGGCCTCAGGGGAGGAACGCGCCCTCGCTGTGCCGGGCGAGCCGTACACCGCCTTCAGTGCGGCGCTGATCACCGTGCTGCGGGAGGGCGACCCCGCGGGCCTGCCGGACCTGACTATCGAGGGCGTCTACCGGTATCTGCGGCGCACGCTCCCGGCCCAGGGTCTGCCCGCACCCAGTCGCCGACTGGCGGAGCGGGCCGACGACCT
>JABFVX010000341.1 GCA_013362555.1 Mycobacteriaceae bacterium | reverse complement strand
ATTCCGCGCAACGGCGAGCCGCGCACCGGAACGTCGATGGGTGAGCACGCCGCGGTCACCGCCAAGGAATTCGGCGTCGCCCGCGCGGCGCAGGACGAGCTGGCTTACCTCTCGCACAAGAACATGGCGGCCGCCTACGACCGCGGCTTCTTCGACGACCTCGTCACCCCGTATCTGGGCCTCACCCGCGACGACAACCTCCGTCCGGGTTCGACCGTGGAGAAGCTGTCCACTCTCAAGCCGGTGTTCGGCGTGAAGGCGGGCGACGCGACCATGACAGCGGGCAACTCCACGCCGCTCACCGACGGCGCCTCGGTCGCGCTGCTGTCCACCGACGAATGGGCGGCCGAGCGCAACCTGCCGGTGCTGGCGCACTTGGTGGACTCCGAAGTCGCGGCGGTGGACTACATCCACGGCCCGGACGGCCTGTTGATGGCCCCCACCTACGCGGTGGCCCGGATGTTGCAGCGCAACGGTCTCAGCCTGCAGGACTTCGACTACTACGAGATCCACGAGGCGTTCGCTTCGGTGGTGCTCGCGACACTGCAGGCGTGGGAGTCCGACGCCTACTGCAAGGAACGCCTCGGCCTCGACGGCGCCCTCGGCTCCATCGACCGCGCCAAGCTCAACGTCAACGGCTCCTCGCTGGCCGCGGGCCACCCCTTCGCCGCGACCGGCGGCCGCATCGTCGCGTCCGCCGCGAAGATGCTGGCCGAAAAGGGCTCCGGCCGCGCTCTCATCTCCATCTGCGCCGCAGGCGGCCAAGGCATAGTAGCCATCATCGAACGCTAACCCCCTGTCCACAATGACCCGTGAGTTGCGTCAGGCGCAACTCACGGGTCATTCTGGACAAACTGATCTCCCGCAACGTATTCCACGGCGGCGGACCGAACCGCGACGAGGTGTTCGAGACGCTGATCGTGGCACTGCATCGCCGAAGGCAAGGCGGAGGGCATCGCCGAGGGCAGGGCCGAGGAGGCTGTTCGGGCCCTGTTGATCGTGCTGGAAGCCCGCGGGGTCGCCGTTGCCGACGAGGTGCGCGCCCGGATTGTGGCGTGCAAAGACCCGGTGCAGTTGGAGAACTGGTTGCGGCGCGCGGCCAATGTCGGTTCGGTTGAGGATCTGTTCAAGTAGGCGTTCCCTCCAGAACGACCCGCGAGTTGCGTCAGGCGCAGTTCGCGGGTCGTTCTGGTTTCGGGGTCGGGCGACGGCTTGCTACGGCGAAATCCGCTGGCCTGTATCGCCATTAACTTCTGTGGGAGGCTTCGGCTGTGTCTTGCCCGAATGTCTGGTAATCAGGTGCTACCCGGGGTGATTTCCCGAAAACCCACCACAAGTCGGCGGAATGGCCATTAACATCTGCGGGTGACCGGGGATGCGTCACGGCGCGATCCGGGGCTTGACGGAGGGATGGGAACCGGGTCATGACGACTGTGCAGGACGACCTTGCCAGGCTCTGGCGCGAGCACCCGCAGCGGTCGGTCGAGACGCTCGGGCGTCAGGTGACCATGGGCGGGCACGCCCTCACCGAGCTGGTGGTCTCGATTCCCAAGCGGCGCTTCGCCTATCACGAGTTCATCCGGCAGTGCGCCTTCATGGCGAACGTGTCCGCCGCGCCGACCATCCTGGTGGCCATTCCGATCGCCGTGGTGGTGTCGCTGCAGATCGGCACCTTGGTCAACCAGGTCGGGGCGACCACGTTCATCGGTGCGGTCACGGGGCTCGGAGTGATTCGGCAGGGCGCGCCGCTGGTGACCGCGCTGATGATCGCGGGGGCGGTCGGGTCGGCGATCTGCGCCGACCTCGGATCTCGCACCATCCGCGAGGAGATCGACGCCATGCGGGTGATGGGCATCGATCCGGTCCGCAGGCTGGTCGCGCCGCGGCTGGCGGCGTCGGTGCTGGTGAGCATGCTGTTGTGCGGCTTCGTGGTGTTCGTCGGCTTCGCGACCTCCTACCTGTTCAACGTCTATTTCCAGAAGGGCACGCCGGGATCGTTCGTCGGGACCTTCGCCTCGTTCGCGGTGGCGTCGGATCTGGTTGTCGCGCTGGTGAAGTCCTTCGTCTTCGGGGCGATCACCGCGGTCATCGCGTGCGACACCGGGCTCAACGCCCGCGGCGGGCCGGGCGGGGTGGCGAACGCGGTCAATTCCGCGGTGGTGAGCTCGGCGACGATGCTGTTCGCCGCCAACATCATCATCACCCAGCTGTACAACACGCTGTTTCCGGCGGAGGTGCTGTAGATGGGCACCCGCTATACGCCGCCCGCGCTGCGACCCCTGCGGTTCGCCGGTGCGCTGCTGCGGGCGCCGCTGGAGGCCAACCAGCGGATGGGCCACCAGGCCATCGTGTTCGCGCAGGCGCTGGCGGCGATCCCGGTCGCGCTGCGCCACTACCGCAGGGAAGTGCTGCGCTTGATTGCCGACATCGGCTGGGGCAATGGCTCGATCATCGTGGGCGGCGGCACTGTCGGCGTGGTTGTGGTGCTGTGCGGATTCGCGGGCGTCACCGTCGGGATGGAGTCCTACACCGCCCTGAACCTGCTCACCATGAGCCCGCTGACCGGCGCGGTGTCCAGTTTCGCCACGACGAGGGAACTCGGACCGATCATCGCCACCTTGGCGTTCGCGATCCAGTCCGGCTGCCGGTTCACCGCGCAGCTGGGGTCCATGCGGATCGCCGAGGAGATCGACGCGCTCGAGTCCATTGCCATCAGGCCGCTTCCGTACCTGGTGACCACGCGGATGATCGCGGCCATGGTGGCCATCGTGCCGCTCTACAGCGTGGGCCTGGCCACCGCGTACCTCGCCACCGAAGCGGTGGTGCTGCTGCTCGGCGGCACCACCGCGGGCACCTACAGCCATTACTTCTACCAGTTCCTCAATGGCGGGGACCTGTACTACTCGCTGCTGAAGGTGGTCGTGTTCGTGGCGCTGGCGTCGTTCATCCAGTGCTACTACGGCTACACGGCCGCGGGCGGGCCGGAGGGCGTCGGGGTGGCGGCCGGCCGCGCCATCAAGATGGTGATCGTCGTCATGATCTTTGTGAATCTCCTTCTCACCCTTTCGATCTGGGGTCTTGAACCCGGGATCAGGATCTCGGGATAGGAGCTGATTCCAATGCGGGACCCGAGCGGGCGGGGGCCGTCGCCGCGCCGGATGGCGGTGGCGGGGATCGCCATGCTGGCGGCGACGGTGTCCGTGGTGTACCTGCTGATGCTGCGCTACACCGGGTTTTTCGCCGACGTGGTGCCGGTGACCGCGCTGTTGACCAGCACCGGAGACGGTTTGCCGGAGCGAGCCGACGTGAAGTTCCGGGGTGTGCTCGTCGGCACCGTGTCCGGGGTGGAGATCGCCGCGAAAGGCGCCGTCCAGCAGGTCGCGCTGGACCTGAAACCGGAACGCGCCAAATTTATCCCGCGCACTGTGACGGCTCGGGTGGTGCCCAACAATGTCTTCGGCGTCACGGCGCTCGAGCTCGTCGACAACGGCGCGGGCGCTGTCGGTTTGCGGCGCGGCGACACGGTGCAGCAGGACCGCAGCCAGGGCGCCACCGAGTTGCAGACCACGCTCACGACGCTGCGCGCGGTGCTCGACCGCATCCAGCCGGCCAAGCTGGGCCGCGTCCTGAACACGTTCGCCGACGCCCTCGATCCCCGCTACCGGCTGCCCGGCTCTTCGGTGGACCGGCTCGACGCCTGGCTGACCACGGTGTCGAACACGCCGGGCGTCGGATCGCTGCTCGGCGACTTGGGCCGGTCCGCCGCGGCATTGCAGCAGTCCGCCCCGGAACTGGTGACGGTGCTGCACGAGTCGGTCACGGCGGCCCGGACGCTGAGCGAGCGGCGCGCGAACCTGGTGGCCCTGCTGACCACCGCCGGCGGCGCGGTGGACACCGTGAACAGTTTGTTCGCTCGAAACCCGAACTCCGGCAAGGAACTCGTGGTCGGCATCGATGCGCTGGCGGGCACCCTCGCCGCCGACCCCGATGCCATCCCGTACGCGATCACCAACCTCAACGGCTCGCTGCGCCGGCTCGCCACCACCTTCCACTGGGGACCGCGGCAACAGATGGCGTGGTCGATGCATGTGGCTCTCACGCCGTTCCAGCAGTACTCCGCCAAGGACTGTCCGCACTACGGCCTGATGTTCGGCCCGCGCTGTGGCGTCTCCGGCGCGACCCCGGGGGTGCACCGATGACGAAATCCAAGCCCGCGCTGATCGGCTTCAGCCTGTTCGCCGTGGTGTCAGTGCTGGTCACGTACCTGATATGGGCGACGTTGCAGCGCGCGGTGCCCGGCGATACCGATCGCTACAGCGCCACCTTCTCCGACGTACTCGGGCTGCGGGTCGGCGACGACGTGCGGATGGCAGGCGTGCGGGTGGGCCGGGTGCACAGCATCGCCCGCGACGACAATGACAACGCCAGAATCGAATTCGACATCCAGCGTCGTCAGCGCCTTTTCCGCAACACCAAAGCCATGGTGCGGTACCAGAATCTGATCGGGCAGCGCTACGTCGCGTTGGCCGCGGGCGCGGGCCGCGCCGATGCGCTGCCTGCGGGCGGGTCGATCCCGCTCGAGCAGACGGAGCCGTCGTTCGATGTCTCCACGCTGCTGGCCGGATTCGAACCGCTGTTCAGCGTGTTGCAGCCGGACCAGGTGAACTCGCTGTCACAGACCTTGATTCAGGCGCTGCAGGGCGATGCGGTCTCGCTGAGCGCCCTGATCACGCAGGCGGTCGCGCTGGCATCCACCTTCTCCGAGCGCGACGCGATCCTGGGCGAGGTGATCACCAACCTGTCCGGCGTGATCGCCGGGCTGAGCAGGCGCAGTTCGGAACTGGCCACCCTGATAACCCAGGCCAGGGAACTCACTTCCGGGCTCTACGCCGAGGGCGAGCTGCTGAAGACCTCGGTGAGCCGCGCCGCCGCGACCACGGAGTCCCTGCTCGGGCTGCTCACCAAGGTGGCGCCGGGGCTGGCTCAGGCCCAGCGGGACGCCTCCACCGGGGTGCGGCTGCTGCTGCACAACGGCGCGGCGCTGGACCGGGCCGCGGTGCAGCTGCCCGACGTCCTCAACGCGGTGGCCCGGTTCACCAGCAGCGGCGCCTACGCCATGGCCACCTTCTGCAGTCTCGACGTCTCGCTGTGGAACGTCGTGCTGCCGCGCGGGCTGGTCTCCCAAATCGGCGGCAACTCCCATTCCGAGGTGTGCCGATGATGAGACGTTGGAAAGCGCTGCGGGCCAACACGTTCCTGTGGCGCGGGCTGGTTGCGGGCGTGGTCGTGGCCGGGTTGCTGATCGGGTCCAACCTCGCCTCGCAGGTGCAGCTGGGCGGCAAGACGGTGGAAGCGGAGTTCATCCAGGCTGCTGGGCTGCGGCCGGGTGATTCGGTGGACGTGGCGGGCATCGAGGTGGGCCGGGTGCGGTCCGCGCACATCGAGCGCGACCACATCGTGGCGGTGCTGCGGGTCGACCGCGACGTGCGCCTGGGTCCGGACGCCCGCGCCGCGGTCAAGCTGACCACCATCCTCGGCAGAATGCACGTGGACCTCGAGCCGGGCAATCACCGCGGGCTCCCCGGCAACCGAATCCGGCTCGACCGGACCACAGTGCCGTACAACCTGTCCAAGGTGGTCAACGATCCGCGCTACAAGTCCTCGTTCGAGCACCTGGAACGGCTCGACCCGGCGGCGCTGCGGGAGTCGCTGGATGTGCTGGCCCGGCAGGTGGGCGACACCCCGCAGCTGACGGTGCAGGCGCTCGACAGCGTCGGCGCTCTGGCAAAGGTGATCGCGGACCGCAGGACAGAAGTGGAGTCGCTGCTGCGGAGCATGGATTCGGTCACGCGCGTGGTGTCGGACACCCGCAACAGCGTACTGGCGCTGTTGACCCGGGGCCGGGCCGTCGGCGATGCCGTGGCCAAGCGCCAACAGCTGGTCCGGTCCCTGTTGGACAACATCGCCGCGCTGTCGAAGCTGTTGCAGCAGTTGGGCATCGACAACGGCGGGCAGCTCGGGCCGCTGATCGACAGCCTCAATACGATGTCGGAGGGGCTGGAGAAGAACCGCGAGAACCTCGACCGCCTCTACGAGATCGCGCCGCCCGCGCTGCGTCAGTTCAACAACGCACTCGGCAACGGCCCCTACGGCGACGTCTACGTGCCGTGGGGCCTGTTCCCCGACAACTGGGTCTGCTTCGCCAACCTGAAGAAGACGTGCCGTCGCGCCCGGCCCCGTCGCAGGGGGCGGGGCCGGGCACAGGCGCCTGCCCGCCGCCGTTGCGGGCGGCGGGCGGTGGCGGTGGCGCTCATCGCCGCCGCCGTCGGCGGCTGTGCCTCGGTGCGGCACCAGTATTGGGATGACCGCGTCCATTTCACCGCCGACTTCGACAACGTCGCCGGGCTGTATGTGGGCAACGAGGTGTCGGTGCTCGGGCTGCCGATGGGGCAGGTGGACGCGCTCGAGGCGCGAGGCCGCTACGTCACCGTCTCCATGTCGCTCTCGCGAAAGGTGCGCGTGCCCGCGGACGCGATCGCGGCGTTGGTGTCGCCGCAGCTCATCACCAACCGGCACGTCGAACTGACGCCGCCCTACGCGGGTTCCGGCCCGGTGCTCGCCGACGGCGCGCACATTCCGCTGCGGCGCACCCGCACCCCGGTCGAGCTGGACCGCATCCTGGCGACTTTCGACCAGCTCGGGGCAACGCTCAAGGGCGACAACACCACCGGCCCGCTGGCCAGCCGGGTGTTGTTTCCCATGCTGGACGGCAACGGGGACAAGCTGCGCGAGACGCTCGACGCGCTGTCCGCGGCGTTCTCGGTCACCGTGGCCAACAAGGACCAAATCTCCTCCACCATAGTCAAACTCAACGACATCACCGCAATGGTCGCCGGAAACGACGAGACGGTGCGTAATTTCAGCGCCCAGCTCACCGCGTTGATGAAGCTGACGGCGGACCAGGCACCCGGCCTGCGGGCGGTGCTCCATCAATTGGAGGCGTTCGTCGCCAATACCAGTGCCGTGGTGCGGCAGCACGCCGCCCAGCTCAACGGGGCGCTGATCCGATTCACGGCGATCACGAGCCAAATGCGCCGCAACGCGCGCAATATCACCGAGATCGTCGACGTGGGGCCGCTGATGATGCAGAACGTGAGCAAAGCCGTGAGCCGCGAGGAGCGAGCGCTGCGGCTGCACGGCCTGCTGGACAAGTCCGTGCTCGACGGGGAGGCCCTCGCCCTGTTCTGCGAGCGCATCCAGATGCGCTCCGACGGCTGCCGCACCGGCCGGATCGCCGACATGGGCCCGGACCTCGGCCTCACCTCCGCGCTGCTGGGGCTGACCAAATGAGAGGCAGCGCCCGCAACACCGCATCGAACGACTTCCGGAACGACCCGGGGTGTGCGTCGGGCGCAACTCACGGGTCGTTCTGGAGGATGTTGGCGGTTGCCGCCTCGGCCGCACTGGTTCTCGCGGGGTGCGGCGCCACTGTGGAGAGCGTTCCGCTGCCCATGCCGGGACGGGCCGGGGACGGCTGGGTGCTGCACGCGCGCTTCCGGGACGCACTGAATCTGCCGTCCCGGGCGCACGTGAAGATCGGCGGCTCCGACGTCGGCGTGGTCACCGACATCACCACCGAGAACTTCGTCGCGGACGCCCGAATGCGCATAGACGGCAGCATCAGCCTGCCCGACGGGACCCGCGCCGAACTGCGGCAGGCTACGCCGCTCGGCGACATCTACATCGCGCTGACCCTGCCCGAGCTGCGCCCCGGACAGCGCATGCTGCGCAGCGGCGACACCATCGACCTCGGGCACACCTCGGCGGGCGCCTCCGTGGAGGAGTTGATGATGTCGGTGTCGCTGCTGCTCAACGGTGGTGCGCTGACTCAGGCCGCCAGGATCACCGGGCAGCTCAACTCCATGTTCGCGGGGCGCGGCCCGCAGTTGGCGCACATGCTCGGCGAGCTCACCAACGCGATGTCGGCGCTCAACAAGCGCACCGCCGACATCGACGGTGCGCTGCGCGGACTCGACAGCCTGGCGGGCACGCTCAATCAGCGCAAGTCCGAACTCGGCCAGGCCGCGGACACGTTCCCGGCCCTGGTCGGCGTGCTGGCCGACAACAACAAGTCCGTCACTGACCTGATCGGCAAGGTCACCACGACGATGGCCGCCCTCGGCGATTTCGCCGACACCACCGGTCCGCAGTTCGTGAGCCTCTTCCACAGCGTGCAGGCGCTGATGTCCGGCTTCACCAGGATGGGCGACAACCTTGCGGGCGCCTTGAACGGCCTCAACGCGGTCTATCCCGGCATCCTGAACTCGATGCGCGGCTCCACGCTGGCGGTGGCCGCGACGGTGTCGTTCCTGGACCTCAACGCGCTCACCGACCCCAAGGGCAGCAGGCTGCCCGACGGCTCCGACATCCCGGCGTTCGTCGGCAGTCTGGCGCAGGTACTCCAGAAGGTCCTCGGCCGCGTCACCTCGCCGCCGCGCCCCGAGGGCTCCCCAGCGCCCCCGCTCCCGCCGGGAGGTGGCCGGTGAACTCGATTCCGCTGTGGCGCTGGCTGGCTCGACGCCGAGTGGCGGTGGCCAACCTGGGCCTGGTGATTGTGCTGGTGCTGGGCGTCGGCTATTTGGCGGGTGCGATCCTGCGGGTCGACCCGTTCCGCGCGACGATCACCGTGAAGGTCGCGATGCCCAATTCCGGCGGCCTGCAAGCCAATAACGACGTAACCTTCCGGGGCCTGCGGGTCGGGCGGGTCAGGTCGGTGGAGATCGCAGCGACAGGCGTCGTCGCGGTGGCCGAGATCGACGCGAGCGCAAAGATCCCCGCGGGCGGCGCCGCGGCGGTGGCCCGGCTGTCCGCGGCGGGCGAGCAGTACCTGGACCTGCGGCCGGACTCCGAGAGCGCCCCCTACCTGCGCGACGGCGCTGTCATCGGCGGCACGCGCGTGCAGGTGCCGGTGCCGATCGGCTCGGTGCTGGTGAACGTGAGCGCCATGATCAACGGCCTCAACCCGGACCGCCTCTCCTCGATCGTGGCGGAGCTGGACAAGGCCCTGGCAGGCGGCCCGGACCGGCTGCGCAGCGTGGTGTCCGGGCTCAGCCAGGCTGCCGCGGGCATGGAAGGTCTGCTGCCGCAGACCAGCAAACTGGTCGAGACGCTGTCGGTCATCGCCGACACCACCGCCCACGCCCAGCCCGACCTCGGTGCGCTCACCCGCAGCTCCGGGACGGTGTTCCGGCAGTTCTCCGATGCCGACGCCGAGGTGCGCAGACTGCTCGACCTGAGCCCGGGCCAACTCGCCACCCTCAGCGGAGTGGTCACCGCGAACGTGGACCCGATGACCGGACTGGTCACCAACTTGGTGGCGATCACCCGGGCCGCCCGGCTGCGGACCCCGGCTATGACCGCGTTGTTCCCGGCGCTGCGCTCCTTCTCCGAGGCGATCGGAATACCTGCCTGGGACAGCGAATTCCACACCCTGGCCGACTTCTATCCGCGACCCAGCTGCGACTACCGGAGCATTCCGGTGAACCCGGACGTCTCCCTCGACGGCCGGACCCCGCTCTACAACTACTGCCTGACCAACAATCCGGCGCTGCAAATGCGCGGCTCCGCCAACGCCCCGCGCCCGCCCGGCCTCGACAACACCGCAGGCCCGCCCCCCGGCGTCCGCGGGGACGAACGTTCCCGCCCGCTGTCCGGAAAGTAGAGGAGACCGCCATGCCAGAGACTCCCGCGGAACCCGCCGACGAAGGCCGGGACCATCCGGACGCCCTGCCTGCCGCGGAATCCGCTGTCGGCGGCGGGATGTGGCGCTGGATCGAGCGCGCGGCGGCAGCGGTGCTGGCGCTCGCCGCGGGCGTGACGGCGCTGCACTTCTACCGCCAGGACCGCGACAGTCGGGAGCTGGCGGCGGCGCAGGCCGCCGCCCGCGCCGCCGCCTGCGCATACGCCCCGGTCATGGCCAACTACGACGCCAAGACGCTCGACACCTACTTCCGGGAGGTTCTCGACGGCGCCACCGGCGACTGGCGCAAGGAGTTCACCGACACCAGCACCGACCTGCGCCAGGTTCTGACGCAGGGGCAGGTCGTCTCCAAGTCGCGGGATGTCCGCTGCGCGCTGGAGTCCGGCGACGCCGCCCACGCCCAGGTGGTCGTGGTGGTCGCCCAGTCCATCACGAGCATCGGCACGAAAGGCAAGGAAGAGCCGGGCCAGCTGTCCGTCGTGTTCTCGATGACGAAATCCGGCGACCGCTGGCTGGTGGACAAGGTCGACACCCCGCTGCCCCTGGTCCCCTAGCCTCCAGAATGACCCGTGACGTGCGGTATTGAATGGCGCTGCTCGCGAGGCCCTGCGGTGTTACGCAAGCTGCCTCCTCGGGCCGCCGTCTCACAGCGCGAGACCGCACGTCACGGGTCATTCTGGAGAGTTCTAGACCTCGAGCAAGACCGTGAACGGGCCCTCGTTCACCATCCGCACCGACATCGTCGCGCCGAATCGGCCGGTCTCCGCGGTCGCGCCCAGCGCGCGGAGTTCCGCGACCACCGCGTCCACCAGGGGTTCGGCGACGGCGCCGGGGGCGGCGGCGTTCCAGGTCGGCCGCCTGCCCTTGCGGGCGTCGCCGTACAGCGTGAACTGGCTGATCACGAGCAGCGGTGCGGACACGTCGGAACACGACGCCTCGCCGTCCAGGATCCGCAGCGTCCACAGCTTGCGCGCCAGCTGGGCCGCCTGCGCCGCAGTGTCGTCGTGGGTGACTCCGACGAGCACGCACAGTCCCGGTCCGATAGACCCGACGACTTCGCCGTCCACCACCCCGCTCGCCTCGCTGACTCGCTG
>JABFVX010000445.1 GCA_013362555.1 Mycobacteriaceae bacterium | reverse complement strand
GTCGCCGAGCCAGGCCTGCACGGCGCGCAGGCGAGACTCGGCCTGGTCGAGCGGCGTGCGTCCCGCGGCGGTGGAGATCACCGGGCGCCCGTCCACCGACCAGGGGCCGTGCCGTGGGATCGCGAGGTCGCCGTCGCGGTGGTCGGAGAGCGGGACGACGTCGATGACGACACAGTGCGCGGGCGTCCACACCAGGGCGCCGACGCGCGCGCCGTCCGCGGGCAGCGCCGCCCCGACACAGGCCACGCCGCGGGGCGCTCCGGGACCGGTCCACGCCGAAAGTCGTTCGGCCAGCAGCCGCTCGGTCTGACCGGCGGCGTCGTTCGTCACGCGCACGAGCATCAGGGCTCACCCGTCTATTCGCTGTCGACGAATCCAGAATACGAGCATTCGCCGCAACAACCCGTGAATTGCGTTGGGCGCACGGTGCGCACCGGCCGTTCCGGACCGCGCCGGATGGCGGTGCGGGCGGACAAGCGGACGACCAGGCAGGCAGGGCCCGGCGCGGTGCTGGCGTTGCGGCGGCGGATGCGGTAGTGACTGACGTATGGAATCGCAGCCGGCACTCGACGCCGACAGCTCCGGTGGTTCGGATCGACCGGATCGGATCCTGACCGTCCCCAACGCCTTGAGCATGGTGCGGCTGGTCGGCGTGCCGCTGCTGCTGTGGCTGCTGCTGGTGCGCCACGCCGACGGCTGGGCCTTCGCGCTGCTGGTGCTCAGCGGGGTCACCGACTGGGCCGACGGAAAACTCGCGCGCCTGCTCGACCAGTACTCCCGGCTGGGTGCGCTGCTGGACCCGCTGGTGGACCGGCTCTACCTCGTCGCGACGGTCGGCGCGCTGCTGGTGCGCGGCATCCTGCCGTGGTGGGTGGCCGTGTTGCTGATCGGTCGCGACATCGTCTTGTTCTTCACGCTGCCGGTGTATCGCAAGCGTGGCCTGCCCCCGCCGGACGTGATCTACCTGGGCAAGGCCGCCACGTTTGCGCTGATGTCGGCACTGCCGTGGCTGGTTGCCGGACAGGAGGACTGGGCACTGGCCGGTTTCGGCCGAGCCTTCGGCTGGGCAATGCTGTGGTGGGGCGCGGCGGTGTACCTGTGGACCGCCGCGCTGTACGTCTGGCGGGCGTTCGCGGTGGCGCGGGCGGTGCCCGCGGCGCGGTAATGGAAGACCGCACGGTGTCGGGCCGTTACAGTGGGCGCGTCGGAACAGCGGTAGTGTCCGACTGAAACATGGTCCCGAATGAAAGGGCGATGGCTCGTGAGCAACGAGGCTTCACCGGTCGCAGCTCCCGCGGAATTGCGATACACCGCCGAACACGAGTGGATCCAGCGGGTCGACGCGACCACCGTGCGGGTCGGGATCACCGATTACGCGCAGTCGCAGCTGGGCGACGTGGTGTTCGTGCAACTGCCCGCGGTAGGCGACTCAGTGCGTTCGGGGGACTCGATGGGGGAGGTCGAATCGACTAAGAGCGTTTCCGACATCTATGCTCCGTTGAGTGCGAAAGTTGTTGCGGTAAACGGTGACCTGGAGTCCAGCCCGGACAAGGTGAACACCGAGCCGTATGGGGCCGGGTGGCTCGTCGAGTTGGCCGTCGACGACGAGCACGCGTTGGCGCAGGCCTGGGAAGCAATGTTGGACGCGGCGGGTTACGTGAGCGTTGTCGAGGGCTGAGACCAGCGTTGCTGGTCTGCCTACACCCGCATACGCCGGCAGGGTACGGTCAAAGCCGACACGGTGAATTGGAGGAGGAGAACACGGTGAGCGAGAACGACAGGGAGCCTGGTTACGGGGAAAGCGCGGCGGAGACCACCTCCGTCTTCCGCGCGGACTTCCTCAACGACGTTGACGCGTCGCGCCCGGTCGAGTCGCCGACCGAGACCCCGGTGCCCGGGGTCGAAGGGCTCCCGCCGGGAGCGGCGCTGCTCGTCGTGAAGCGCGGCCCGAACGCGGGTTCGCGATTCCTGCTCGACCAGCCGACCACGTCGGCGGGCAGGCATCCGGACAGCGACATCTTCCTCGATGACGTCACGGTGAGCCGCAGGCACGCCGAGTTCCGTCAAGAGGACGACGATTTCCAGGTGGTCGACGTCGGCAGCCTCAACGGCACCTACGTCAACCGGGAGCCGGTCGACTCGGCCATCCTCGGTAACGGCGACGAGGTGCAGATCGGCAAGTTCCGCCTGGTCTTCCTCACCGGTCCGCGGGCTCAGGTGAACGAGCCGTCGGCGGGTGCGGGCAGCCAGTGAGCCCGATCGGGCAGCAGGAGGGCGGAGCCGGGGCCGATGGCCCGTCGGGCTCCGCTCTCTCTATCGGGGCGGTACTCGATCTGTTGCGGCCCGATTTTCCCGACGTCACCATCTCCAAGATCCGATTCCTCGAGTCGGAGGGCTTGGTGAGTCCCGAGCGCAGCCCGTCCGGATACCGCCGGTTCTCGATGGCGGACTGTGATCGGCTGCGCTTCGTGCTGACCGCGCAGCGGGAGCACTATCTGCCGCTGCGGGTCATCAAGGAACAGCTCGACGGGCGGGACTCGGCGGGCGCGCCGGCCGACCCGGAGTCCGAGGTGGGCGTGGCGCCCCCGCGCAGGCTCGGCGTCGTGCGCGAGCCTGTCTCGGCGCAGGACCTGCGGCCCGCCCGGCCGGTCCGGCTCACCCGGGTCGACCTGACCGAGCGGGCCGGCGTCACCGACGCGTTCCTGCGGGAGTTGGCGGGTGCGGGCCTGGTGACACCCGGTGCGGGCGGATATTTCGACGCCGACGCGGCCGAGGTGGTCGCCGCTGCCCGGGCGCTGTGCGACCTCGGGCTCGAGGTGCGGCACCTGCGCGGGTTCAAACTGGCCGCGGACCGGGAGGCCGCGCTGGCCGCACAGATCGCGGGCCCGGTCGCCAAGGGGCGGGACGCGGGCGCGCGCGAGCGTGCGGCCGATCTCGCCCGACAGTTCGCCGCACTCGCGGTCGGGCTGCACGCCGCCCTGGTGAAAACCGCGGTGGCACAAGAGCTGGACTGAGCCCTCGGGCGTGATTGTGGCCGAGACGCAACGCTGCCGGCTCCGGGCATGCCTCGTCGCCGGTTGTGGGTTCGCATAGACTCGAGGTGCGGCCTGGCAGAGGTCGTTCGTGGGCATGGAGGGCAGATGCGATGAGCGAGATGCGTGTGATCGGTATTCGTGTCGAGCAGCCGCAGAACCAGCCGGTCCTGATGCTGCGTGAGGTGGACGGGGTTCGCTACCTGCCGATTTGGATCGGCCAGGCCGAGGCGACCGCGATCATCCTGGAGCAGCAAGGCGTGCAGCCGATTCGGCCGCTCACACACGACTTGGTCAAGAACCTCCTCGAGGCTTTCGGCCGCAGCTTGCGTGAGGTCCGGATCGTCGACCTGCGCGAGGGCACCTTCTATGCCGACCTGGTGTTCGACCGGAACCTGCGGGTCTCGGCCCGTCCTTCGGACTCGATCGCCATCGCGCTGCGGGTGGGGTGCCCCATCTACGCCGACGAGCGGGTGCTGGAGGAGGCGGGCCTGGTCATTCCGGACGACCGGGAGGACGAGGTGGAAAAGTTCCGGGAATTCCTGGAATCGGTGTCCCCGGACGATTTCAAAGGCTCCGACGGCTAGGCCGCCGCCGTATTCCGGTTCGCGGCAGGGTGAGTAGCCGGATTCGAAGAACAAACCTGCGCGCGGCTGGGCGCGTCGGATTGATTGTCCCGCGACCATCGCGTTTCATCGGAGAGTAGCCTCCAAGGCACGGGCCCCGCGCCCGACCGGGGAGGTGTGCAGTAGTCACCGGCAGCGATGCAAGGAGTAGTCGATGGGAGACCAGCCGCAGGACTTGAATGCGGGTGTGCAGCCGGGTCTGTTTCCCGACGACACGATTCCGGACGATCTGGTCGGCTACCGGGTGCCCACAGCCTGCCAGATCGCGGCCATCACGTACCGGCAACTCGACTATTGGGCCAGAACAGGCCTGGTCGTGCCGTCGATCCGGGGAGCGGCGGGCTCGGGCAGCCAGCGCCTGTACTCGTTCAAGGACATCCTGGTTCTGAAGATCGTCAAGCGCCTGCTGGACACCGGCATCTCGCTGCAGAACATCCGCATCGCGGTGGACCACCTGCGCAACCGCGGCGTGGAGGACCTGGCTCGGATCACACTGTTCTCCGACGGCACCACCGTCTACGAGTGCACGTCCGCCGAAGAGGTCGTCGACCTGCTGCAAGGCGGCCAGGGCGTGTTCGGCATCGCCGTCAGCGGCGCGATGCGCGAGCTCACCGGCACCATCGCCGACTTCCCCGCCGAGCGCGCCGACGGCGGCACCTCCGAAGACCGCCCCGAAGACGAACTGGCATACCGCCGCAAGAACCGCGTCGGCCGCAAAGCCATGTAGAACATCCTGAGTGACCCCTGGAGTGCGCCCAGCGCACTCCAGGGGTCACTCAGATTATATGGTCATGTGACCTATGCCTCTCGACTGTTACCGGCGCACCCGACAATTCGGGTGCGCCGGGTGGCTTTTTTGGGGCATGAGCTGGTTAGACTGGGCGGGCGTCGTCGTCGCGCGGGAGAGCTCCGCCGGTCCGCACCCGGACCGGTGGACGCCGAAGGAGCAGCACCTCCCCGTCAATCTCTCAGGCACCCCGGACCGTGCGGCCCCCGACGCCTCTGGAAAGCGGTGGCCGCCGCACCCATAGCGGCCGCCCGCCCACGGGGAAAGGCCTGCTCAGGCGGCGCCGAATCTCTCAGGCACCACGACAGAGGGGGAGGGCAGGAGAGAATACTGCCCGCACCCACCTCGGGAGATGCCGTGACCCACCAGACCTTCGCCGACCGCCACATCGGGCCGGACGCCACCGAACTCGCCCGGATCCTGCAGGTGATCGGGGTGGATTCGCTCGACGCCCTGGCCGCGGCCGCCGTTCCCGCCGCGATCCTGGACGGCGCCGGGCTCGACGCGCTGCCCGCACCGGTAGGGGAGCACGACGCCCTGGCGGAACTGGCCGACATCGCCGCCCGGAACACGGTGGCGACCTCGATGATCGGCCTCGGCTACTACGACACCCTCACTCCGCCGGTGTTGCGGCGCGGCATCCTGGAGAATCCGTCCTGGTACACCGCCTATACCCCGTACCAGCCCGAAATCAGCCAGGGCAGGCTGGAGGCCCTGCTCAACTTCCAGACGATGGTCGCCGACCTGACCGGCATGGAGGTCGCCAACGCCTCGATGCTCGACGAGGCGACCGCGGCCGCGGAAGCCATGACACTGCTGCGCCGGGCGGGCCGCAGCCGCTCGCCCCGGTTCGTCGTCGACGCCGACGTGTTCCCGCAGACTCGCGCCGTGCTGGCGACCCGCGCCGCGCCGCTGGGCATCGAGCTGGTCGCGGCAGACCTGGCCGCGGGCCTGCCGGACGGCGAGTTCTTCGGCGTGCTCGCGCAGTTGCCGGGCGCGTCCGGTCGGGTGGTGGACTGGTCCGCCGTGACCGCGGCGGCGCACGAGCGCGGTGCGCTGGTCGCCGTCGGCGCTGACCTGCTGGCGCTGACCTTGCTCACCCCGCCCGGCGAGCAGGGCGCGGACGCCTGTTTCGGCACCACCCAGCGCTTCGGCGTCCCCATGGGCTACGGCGGCCCGCACGCGGGGTACCTCGCCGTCCACACCCGCCATTCGCGCCAGCTGCCGGGCAGGCTGGTGGGCGTGTCCGTGGACGCGGACGGCGATCGGGCCTACCGGCTCGCCCTGCAAACCCGCGAACAGCACATTCGCCGGGAGAAGGCGACCAGCAACATCTGCACCGCCCAGGTGCTGCTGGCGATCATCGCCGCCATGTACGCGAGCTACCACGGCGCGGACGGCCTCACGGCGATCGCCCGCCGCGTTCACGGCCATGCCCGCCGCCTGGCCGCGGGGCTCGCCGCCGACGTCGTGCACGCCGAATTCTTCGACACCGTCCTGGTCCGCGTGCCCGCCCGCGCCGACGCGGTGCTCGCCGCCGCCAAAGCCCGCAACATCAACCTGCGCCGCGTCGACGCCGACCACGTCGCCGTCGCCTGTGACGAAGCCACGACCGATGCCCACATCGACGCCGTCCTCGCCGCTTTCGGCGCGGCCCCCGATTCCCCCGACCTCCGGAAGGACCCGCAGCGTGCGTCCGACGCGCGTGCCGGGTCGTTCCGGACCGGGGTTGAGACCCGGACGACGCCTTTTCTGACTCACCCGGCGTTTACCCGGTACCGCACCGAGACGGCCATGCTGCGGTATCTGCGGGAGCTGTCGGACCGGGACATCGCCTTGGACCGCAGCATGATTCCGCTGGGGTCGTGCACCATGAAACTCAACGCGACCGCGGAGATGGAGCCGGTCACCTGGCCGGAGCTGTCCCGGCTGCACCCGTACGCCCCGGCCGCCGACGTGCCCGGCATGCTGCGCGTCATCGCCGACCTGGAGCAGTGGCTGGCCGCGATCACCGGCTACGACCGGGTGAGCCTGCAGCCCAACGCGGGCAGTCAGGGCGAGTACGCGGGCCTGCTGGCGATCCGCCGCTACCACCTCGACCGCGGCGACACCCATCGCGACATCTGTCTCATCCCGTCCAGTGCGCACGGCACCAACGCGGCGTCGGCCGTGATGGCGGGTCTGCGGGTGGAGGTGGTCGCGTGTCGCCAAAACGGCGACGTCGACCTCGACGACCTCCGGGCCAAGATCGCCGACCACGCGGAGAAACTCGCCGCGATCATGATCACCTACCCCTCCACGCACGGGGTGTACGAGCACGAGATCACGGAGCTGTGCGCCCTCGTGCACGACGCGGGCGGCCAGGTCTACGTCGACGGCGCGAACCTGAACGCGCTGGTCGGCGTGGCCCGTCCTGGCACGTTCGGCGGCGACGTCAGTCACCTGAACCTGCACAAGACGTTCTGCATCCCGCACGGCGGCGGGGGTCCGGGCGTGGGCCCGGTAGCCGTCCGGGAACACCTCGCCGCGTACCTGCCCGGCGACCCGCTCCAAGCCGACTCCGGCGCGGTGTCGGCCGCGATGCACGGCTCGGCGTCGATCCTGCCGATCACCTGGGCCTACATTCGGATGATGGGCGCCGCGGGCTTGCGCCGGGCCACGCTCACCGCGATCGCTTCGGCGAACTACCTGGCGCGCAGGCTCGACGAGCATTTCCCGGTGCTCTATTCGGGCGCGGGCGGAATGGTCGCGCACGAGTGCATCCTGGACCTGCGCGAGATCACCAAGCGCACTGGCGTCACCGTCGACGACGTGGCGAAACGCTTGGCCGACTATGGGTTCCACGCTCCCACGATGAGCTTCCCGGTGGCGGGCACGCTCATGGTGGAGCCCACCGAGAGCGAGAACCTCGACGAGATCGACGAATTCTGTGAGGCGATGATCGCCATCCACAGCGAGATCGAGCGCGTCGGCTCCGGCGAGTGGCCGGTCGAGGACAACCCGCTGCGCGGCGCCCCGCACACGGCCGCCTGCCTGGTGGCGGACTGGGAGCACCCGTACAGCCGAGAGACTGCCGTCTATCCGCGCGGCCTCGGCAAGGGCGACACCCGCCCCAAGGTCTGGCCCGCCGTCCGACGCATCGACGGCGCCCACGGCGACCGCAACCTGGTCTGCTCCTGCCCGCCTCCCGACGCCTACACTCCCTGAGCCCGCTCCTGAATGACCCGGGACGTGCGCTGGACGCACGTCCCGGGTCATTCGGGAGGGAGGTACCGCGCCGGAGAATGTGATGGGGGTCATAGTGCTGGGCCGAAATACCCCCAGGGGGTATTTCGGTTGTGTTGATCGATCCTCGCGGAGCGGCGAGGACACGAGCAGGAGGCACCCACATGGACGGGCACGGCAATCACGGCCATCAGCACACCGCTGAACACGACCACTCCGCGCACCGCGACCACGCGGGACACGAGCACCATGGCCATCACGGCGGACACGACATCGGCAGCGTGACGTGGAAAGCGGCGGCGCAGGCGACACTGCACTGCTTGACCGGCTGTGCGATCGGCGAGGTCCTCGGCATGGTGCTCGGCACCGCGCTCGGGCTGCACAACGCGGGCACCGTAGTGCTGTCGGTAGCGCTGGCATTCGTCTTCGGCTATGCCCTGACCATGCGCGGGGTGCTGCGCGCGGGTCTGTCGGTGAGTCAGGCGCTGAAGGTGGCACTGGCCGCCGACACGGTGTCCATTCTGGTGATGGAGATCCTGGACAACACCGTGATGGTGGGTGTTCCGGGCGCTATGGACGCCGGCCTCGGCGACCCGCTGTTCTGGGCCGCCCTGGCTTCCTCGCTGGTGGTCGCCTTCCTGCTGACCACCCCGGTCAACCGCTGGATGATCGGGCGCGGCATGGGCCACGCCGTCGTCCACCAGTACCACCACTGACGGGTACCCACCAAAAGGGGCTGTCCAGAATGACCCGTGACGTGCGTCAGGCGCACGTCACGGGTCATTCTGGACGGTAGGTCAAGTCCTGGTGGGTGCGGTCCGGACGTGGGCTGATACAGTCAGCGGCGTTGGACATCCTTTAACGAGCCGTCCTGTGAGGCGGAGAAGGAGGTCGTGCATGAGCGTGCCCGAAACCTCGGGTGTCGCGGGCCGGCACAGTGACGCCTGGGTGGCGGCGGGACGAGAACTGCTCTCCCCGTCGGACGTGAACCGCACCATCGCGCGCATCGCGCACCAGATCATCGAGAAGACCGCGTTGGACGCGCCTGCCGCACCGCGGGTCGCGCTGCTCGGAATCCCCACGCGCGGAACCACCCTGGCCGCACGCCTGGCCGACCGCATCGAGGAATTCTGCGGTGTCCGCCCCGGTGTCGGGTCCCTCGACATCACCCTCTACCGCGACGATCTGCGCAGTCAGCCGCACCGGCCGCTGGAGCGCACGGTGGTGCCCGAAGGCGGTATCGAGGACGCCCTGGTCGTGCTCTGCGACGACGTGCTGTTCTCCGGCCGCAGCGTGCGCTCGGCGCTGGACGCGCTGCGCGACATGGGTCGTCCGAGGGTCGTGCAATTGGCGGTTCTGGTCGACCGCGGCCATCGCGAGCTGCCCATCCGAGCGGACTACGTCGGCAAGAACATCCCCACCAACCGGCAGGAGGACGTCTCGGTGCTGTTGGCCGAGCACGACGGGCGCGACGGCGTCTACCTGCACCAGGGGCCGGGCGAGGGAGGCGAGGCGTGAAGCATCTGCTGTCGGTCGCCGACCTGGACCGCACTGCGGCGACGGAGCTGCTGGACGAGGCCGAGCGGTTCCAGCAAGCGCTGCTCGGGCGCGAAGTGCGCAAGCTGCCGACGCTGCGCGGACGCACCGTGATGACGGTCTTCTACGAAAACTCCACTCGCACTCGGGTTTCGTTCGAGGTGGCGGGCAAATGGATGAGCGCTGACGTGATCAATGTCAGCGCGTCGAGTTCGTCGGTGCAGAAGGGCGAGTCGCTGCGCGACACCGCCTTGACGCTGCACGCGGCCGGCGCGGACGCGCTCGTCGTGCGACACCCGGCCTCCGGCGCGGTCCAGCAGATCGCGCGCTGGTTCGACGAGTGGGCCGCGCAGAGCGCGAGCCCCGGCCCGGCCGTGGTCAACGCGGGCGACGGGACGCACGAGCATCCCACGCAGGCGCTGTTGGACGCGCTGACGATTCGGCAGCGGCTCGGCGGCATCGCGGGCAAGCGCGTCGTGATCGTCGGAGACATCCTGCACAGCAGGGTGGCCCGGTCGAATGCCTTCCTGCTGAACACGCTCGGCGCGGAGGTGGTGCTGGTGGCGCCCCGCACGCTGCTGCCGACCGGCGTCGAGTCCTGGCCGGTGGCCGTCTCGCACGCTCTGGACGCCGAACTGCCCGCGGCCGACGCGGTGCTGATGCTGCGCGTGCAGGCCGAGCGGATGAAAGGCGGGTTCTTCCCGTCTGCCCGCGAATATTCGATCAGTTACGGACTCAGCGAGCGGCGTCTCGCGCTGCTCGCGCCCGATGCGGTGGTCCTGCATCCCGGCCCGATGCTGCGCGGCATGGAGATCGCGTCGGCGGTGGCGGATTCGCCGAATGCGGCCGTGCTGCAACAGGTGACGAATGGAGTGCACATGCGGATGGCGGTGTTGTTCCGTCTGCTTGTCGGAACCGACGAGGCGGTGGCCGTATGACGGGCCGGGTACTGATCAAGGGCGCCCTCGTCTACGGCGCGGGCGAGCCGGCGGATCTGCTGCTCGCCGACGGCGAGATCCGTGCGATCGGAGCCGATCTGGCCTCCGACGCTGCCGATGCCGAGATCGTCGACGCGGCAGGGCAAGTGCTGTTGCCGGGATTCGTCGATCTGCACACCCACTTGCGCGAGCCCGGTCGCGAGGACACCGAGACGATCGAGAGCGGCTCCGCCGCGGCGGCGCTCGGCGGCTACACCGCGGTGTTCGCGATGGCCAACACCAGCCCGGTCGCCGACAGCTCTGTGGTCACTGACCACGTGTGGCGGCGCGGGCAGGAGGTCGGACTCGTCGACGTGCACCCGGTGGGCGCGGTCACGGTCGGACTCGCGGGGGAGCAGTTGGCCGAAATGGGCACGATGGCAGGCAGCGTCGGCGGCGTCCGGATGTTCTCCGACGACGGGCACTGCGTCCACGACCCGCTCATCATGCGGCGCGCGCTGGAGTACTCGCGGTCGCTGGGGGTGCTCATCGCCCAGCACGCCGAGGAGCCGCGGCTCACGGTCGGCGCGGTGGCGCACGAGGGGCCGCACGCGGCCCGGCTGGGCCTCGCCGGTTGGCCGCGTGCCGCCGAGGAGTCCATCGTCGCGCGCGACGCGCTGCTGGCCCGCGACGCGGGCGCCCGCGTGCACATCTGCCACGCTTCCACGGCGGGAACCGTGGAGCTGCT
>JABFVX010000529.1 GCA_013362555.1 Mycobacteriaceae bacterium | reverse complement strand
TGGCGCCGACGACGCCGAGCCGAATGCCCATGACTGTCCCCTACCTGCCGGTGCCCGCGTGAACGACGGCGAGCTCGTCGCCGCCGAGTTCGAAGGCGTGGTGAATGACCTGGACGGCCGCGTCCAAGTCCGTGTCCTTGACGAGCACCGAGATGCGGATCTCGGACGTGGAGATCAGGTCGATGTTGATGCCCGCTTCGGCGAGCGCCTCACAGAAGGTCGCCGTCACCCCGGGATGGCTCTTCATGCCCGCGCCGACCAGCGAAAGCTTGCCGATCATGTCGTCATACACGACATTGGAGAAACCGATCTCGGGCTTGCGCTTCTCCAGGAACTCCACCCCGCGCGGGCCGTCGGCCTTGGGCAGGGTGAAGGTGATGTCGGTCTTGCCGGTCTCCACTTTGGAGATGTTCTGCAGCACCATGTCGATGTTGATCTCAGCGTCGGCGACCGCGCGAAATACTTTGGCCGCGTAGCCCGGCACGTCCGGCACGCCGACCACGGTGATCTTGGCCTCGCTGCGATCGTGCGCGACTCCGGTGAGGATCGCTTCTTCCACAGGGATGTCCTCCATCGAGCCGTAGATGTAGGTGCCCTCCTTGTCCGTATAGGACGAGCGCACATGGACTTTGACGCCGTACCGACGGGCGTACTCGACGCAGCGCAGCATGAGCACCTTCGAGCCGCAGGCCGCCATCTCGAGCATCTCCTCGAAGGAGACCGAGTCCAGCTTCTGGGCGTCGCGCACGATGCGCGGGTCGGCGGTGAACACGCCGTCGACGTCGGTGTAGATCTCGCAGACGTCGGCGTCCAGCGCGGCGGCCAGTGCGACCGCGGTGGTGTCGGACCCGCCGCGGCCGAGCGTGGTGACGTCCTTGGAATCCTGACTGACGCCCTGGAAGCCCGCGACCAGCACGATCAGTCCGTTGTCCAGCGCCTCGCGGACCCGGCTCGGGGTGACGTCGATGATCTTCGCGTTGCCGTGCGAGCTGGTGGTGATGACGCCCGCCTGCGAGCCGGTGAACGAGCGGGCCTCCGCACCGAGCGAGTGGATGGCCATCGCGACCAGCGCGTTCGAGATGCGCTCACCAGACGTCAGCAGCATGTCCATCTCGCGCGGCGGCGGGGCGGGACACACCTGCTGCGCGAGGTCGAGGAGCTCGTCGGTGGTGTCGCCCATGGCCGAGACCACCACGACTACGTCATTGCCCTGCTTCTTCGTTGCGACGATCCGCTCGGCGACCCGGCGGATGCGCTCCGCTGTACCGACCGACGAGCCCCCGTACTTCTGAACAACGAGGGCCACGCGCGTTCCTCCAGTGAGTTCTGCCAGGTATCGGGACTCAGGGTACTGGACGCGGTAACGTGGCGGGGATCACTCCCGAACCGGACGCCACCGTTTCACATGGAGACTAGCTAGTCGGAAAGTGTCAGCATCGGGGCGTGGCGAACCATCGGAGCAGGCGGTTCCGGGCCCTGGAGGAGCGGGCCTCGGTATCGGAGCTGGAGCTGTTCTTCGACCTCGTCTTCGTCTATGCCCTGACCCGCGTCACCGAGCTGGTCGAGCCGGCTACCTGGGGCAACGCACTCCACGCGGTACTGGTGCTCGCGGTCCTGTGGTGGGTGTTGGTGGGGTACGCGTGGCTCGGCAACGTGGTGCGGGCCGACCACGGGGCAGCCAAGGCCGCGATATTCCTGGCGATGGGCGCGACCTTGGTGCTGGCCTTGGCCATTCCCGAAGCGTTCACCGACCGACCCGGCGGCCTGCCTGGCCCGCTGGTGTTCGCGGCGGGGTACGCGGTAGTTCGAATCGTGCACGTGACCGCCTTCTGGGCGCTGTCCGGCGGGGACGCGGGCCTGCGCGGACAATTGTCGCGGTGGATTCCGTCACTGCTGTTGAGCGTCGCGCTGTTCGTCGTGGCGTCGCGGCTGCACGGGGCGCCGCAGGCGGTCCTGTGGGCGACAGCGCTCGTGGTGGACTACACCGCCGCGCAGGCCGCGGGCAACGACTGGCGGATCAACTCGGCAGGCCACTTCGCCGAACGGCACGGGCTCATCGTCATCATCGCGCTCGGCGAATCGATCGTGGAGATCGGGGCGGGCGTGGCCGGGGACCCGGTCACTTGGCGCATCATCGGCGCGGCACTGTTGGCGTTGGCGCTGTGCGCACTGCTGTGGTGGGCGTACTTCGACATGAGCGCCCCACTGGTGGAGCACGCGCTGACCCAAGCTGTGGGCGCCGAGTGCATCCGGATCGCCCGGGGCAGTTACACTTTCATGCACCTGCCGATGGTCGCGGGCGTCATCGGGTTGTCGGTCGGGCTGGAGCACGTCCTGGAGGACGCCGCGGGACGGGAACCGCTGCACGGGATCCCGCTGTATCTGATGTACGGCGGCACGGCGCTGTTCCTGGCGGGTCTCATCGGTTTCAAACACATGGCGGCAGGCTCTTGGTCCCGGCCCCGGGCGGCGGCCGCGGCCGCCGTGCTCATCGCAGTGCCCGCTGCCGCGCACCTGTCCGCCATCGGTGCACTGGCCCTGCTCACCGCGATCCTGGCCGCCCTGGTCGGCTACGAAACAACCCACTGGTCCGCCGTCCGCAATCAAGTCCGCGGCCGCTGAGGTGAGCACAATGGCGGGTATGCAGATGCGGATGGCGGGCTGACATGCGCGCAGTGGTGCAGCGAGTCAGCGAGGCGAGCGTGGTGGTGGACGGCGAAGTCGTCGGGTCTATCGGTCCGGGACTGTGCGTGCTCGTCGGAGTCACCCACGACGACACTGCGGCGCAGGCGGCCCAGCTGGCGAGCAAGCTGTGGACGCTGCGGATCCTGGACGGCGAGGCGTCGTGTTCCGACGTGTC